>JAZFTU010000121.1:0-7968 GCA_036446855.1 Hydrothermarchaeaceae archaeon (SeqCode)
GAGCAAAGCCGATTACATCAAAAACTTTATATGGCATATATTACCTTGAGTAATAACGGGTGGGCCTCTATGTATGAATTACCAACTCCTGAAGATATCAAGAAATATCGGAAACAGATGAAGCTTACGCAGGTGGAGCTGGCCAAAAGGGCAGGGCTCAGCCAATCTATGATTGCCAGAATCGAAATTGGAGACGTCGACCCCCGGCTTTCCACGGTAAAAAGGATACTTGATGCCATGAAGGTCGAGGAGATAAGTGACATTTCTGCTGGCGATATCATGAAGTCGCCGGTAATACACGTCCCCCCGAAATATACCGTTGGCCAGGCGTCTGAGATTATGGAGAAGCGGGGGATATCACAGCTCCCTGTGCTGAACAGGGATGTCCAGGTTGGGAGCATTTCAGAGGCGATGGTTATAAAAAGGATGGATTTAGAAAATGATTTATCCAAGGTATCTCATAGAAGGGTTGGAGATATCATGAATGGTGGATTTCCTACCGTGGAAAAAGGCACCGGGATAAAAACCCTATCAAAGCTCCTGGAGCTGGACCCTGCGGTATTGATAGCAGAGAAGGGAAAGGTTGTAGGGATAGTTACAAAGGCAGATGTGTTAAAGCTCATAGAAAGGTGATAAGTAATGCCAGCTCATGCAGGAATCGAAGAGATTTATTTTGTGGCCGGAGGAGCCGTTTTAGTACTTCTTATTGCCGTAATTTTGATAAAAAAGACAGGGAGCATGAGAAAGAAACCTGCAGAGGATGAATTTTCCGGCGAGGACGAGAATATCGAAGAAAAGCTGGAAAGTATCGAAAGCGACAAAGTTCAGCAGTACAAGGCCAAAATAGCCCAGCTCGCAGAATCCTTGAGCCTTGAGAGGGAAAAGGCAAAGACAAAAGAGGTCCAGTTAGAAGAGCAGGGAAAAGGCTATGAAAACGATCTATTGAAGGTCACCGGTCTTAAGGACGAAGTTTCCCTTTTGAGAAAAAATGTGGGCGAGCTAAACATAGGGAAGGAGAAGGAAAGGGCCAAATTTGAATCTGAAATTGAGAAGCTCAAAAATGATGCAGAGTCCGAACTTAAAAAGGAGAAGGAAAAGCACTCAGAGGAGATACAGAATCTCAATATGCAGATTGAGGATATGACAAGCAAGTCCAAAGAAGAAGAAGCGAGGCTGAAGAGTGACGCAAGCTCGGAAAAAGAGGGCCTGATTAATGAGCACAATGATGCGCTCGATGAAAAAGAAAAGGAGATACTGGCCCTTGGAAAATCTGGAGAGGAGGAAAGAGAAAGCCTAAAAAAACAGATGCTTGCAGAGCGAAAAGAGCTAATTAAAAGCTATGAAGAAAAAATCACAGAAATCAAGCAAAAAACAAAGGAGACGATTCAAAGGCTGATTGAGGAAAAGGATGGACTTATTGGCCGCCTAAAAGAGGAAAACGAAAAGAGTGAAGAGGAAGTGGACACGCTAAAAGAAAGAATCAGGCTTTTAGAGGTAGACAGGCTATAGGGTGAAATCATGGCAGAGGTAATAGATATTCCAGGAATTGTTACTCTAAACGAGATAGAAGTTTCAGTCGTAGCTCTTTTAATTATCAGTCTTGTTTTAATTTTTATCAAGTGGCAGGTGCAGTCAAAAAGGGCAAAAAGCCTCCAGAAGATGGTCGGCGTAATGGATACGGAAAAGGCCGAGATGTACTCCAAGCTCAAAAGTTTCGAGGATGAAAACTCGTCTTTAAACGAAAAATTTAAAAAAATGGAGAAGGATTACTCGGAGAAGATGCAGGTTGTGGGGGAGAAAGAAGGCGCTCTTGATGAAAATTCGAGGGCGGTAAAATCCAAGCTTTTAGAAATCAAAGGGATGGAGGATACAATAGAAATGCACAGGGTGAAGATAGGCCGGCTGGAAATCGAGAAAAGCGACCTTGAAAGAAGGCTTGAAAGCGCAACAAAAGACATAGACAAAAAGATGTCCCACGAAAAAGAGAAGCTCAAAAGCCACGCAAAAGAACTCAAAGAGAAAACCCAGGAAGCCGTAGAAGTGCTGAAAAAGGAAAACGAGACCCTTAAAAAAAGATACCAAAAGGTAAAAGAAAGGCTGGGCCTCTGGGAATCTGTAAAGGATTTGTAGTTATCTAGCAAAGGACATACAGCGTTCCCTTTGCACCCCGTTCGGCATGGTCCCCTGAATATATTTTATACGTGCCATTAAACGCCTCTCCATCTATCTTAACCCCTTTCTCTTCCTTTTCAAGTTTGAATGTAAGTAGGACCTCTGTATCCCCCTGAACAACGATGCTTCCGCCTATCATCTGCCCCCCCACCCTTTTTGGCGCCTGCCCTTCGATTACTATCAGCCCTTTTTTCATATGGACTCCTGCAAAAGGGCCACAGTTTCCTTTTATGGTTATTTTGCCGCCGACCATATACGACCCAACTTCCGTACCGGCGTTTCCATCAACGATGATTGTTCCACCCTTCATCCCACGCCAATCACCCCTGTACGTTGCGCCTAAATAATCGCCGGAATTTCCCTTGATTACAAGCTCTCCGCCGCGCATTTTCTGGCCCGCAAATGAATCAGCGTCCCCCTCAACTATCATACTTCCGCCGCGCATATTTGCCCCGGCATACATTCCAGCGTTCCCCTTTATGACAATTTCGCCTGCCTTCATGTTCTTTCCCACCATCTTTGTTTTTGAAATGTCACCATCAATTATGATTTGAATATCCTTTGCCTCTCCTGCCACCTCACCTGAAACCTCGAAAAATTCCCCGAGTTTTTTCTCCCGATTACCGCATAAAATTTCCATTGACCTGATTTCATCTAATTTTTTTCCGGCGAATGTATCTGGCTTTATCGCATCTGCAATAAGCCCCACGTCGGGCTGATTTATGGGTGTTAAAATAATCCGTTTCATGCGCCCACCTTCGTCGCATCGATTTTCCACTCTGCAGGCCTCTTTAAGAATCTGTCCTGAACAGGGTAGTTGGCAAGATTTACAGAGTAGTACCGCTTAAAGTTGTATTCAATATCCCGCATTACCTCTTCCTCAAGCTTTCCGTCCACCCGGGCATTTGCCCAGTAAACCCTGCCGTTAACAACCTTTACTATTTCGCCGTCTTTTACCAGAATTTCACCATCTTTTATTGTGTAGGCCGCAGCAGAAAATCCTTTCTCAATCTCCTTAAAATCTCTTCCGGGGTCGATGTTATTTGGGTCTAAATCATAAACTGCAACGTCACCATGCGCCCCAATGCCCAAATGCCCCTTCTTTTCGGCAAATCCCAGAGATTTCGCCTGCCCCGCACGGGTAACTATTGCAATCTCGTTAAAGTTGTATTCCCTGTCAATCGATGCTATACTGCTTCTCTTCTCCGCAGCCTTGTTTATTTTCCCTAATGTCTCTTCCCGATAGCGCCTGCTCATGAGCCAAGCTATAATTCGTGGGTACCTGATGAAAGGCCCGCCGTTTGGGTGGTCAGTTGTCATGAGCACCTTCCAGGGGTCTTTTACCAAAAGGCCCAATTCGAGCCCGATTGCCCACTGGATAGAGGCTGTAGGCATTTTTGGAGAAAAAACAAAAGGTGTAACGCCTGGTGCGGTTTCCATTTCCACATCCCTGTTAATCCATTTTAAGTGGGTAAGACTCTGCAGGTAGTATTCCATAGGGCCGTCAGCTGTCATGGTTGTCGTATTATCGAGTGTAACGTTGCCAGTGTCAATTATTACATTGTCGCTTTTGTTGACCTCCTTTGCCACCTCATCTGCCTTCGATTCAAAAGTTTTCCACGAATCTCCTCCATAAGAATGGAACTGGGCGTGAGTTATCAAGAGGTTTTGCCGGTCTTTTTCAGTCTTTATTCCTTTTGGAACCTTGAACGTATCAATGGTAGTACCGTAATTGCCTATTCTCCCGAGGTTGTTCGTATGAAGATGGACAGAGTGTGGGAGGCCCAGCATCTCGTTTACCTCAACTAGGCCCCTTATTATCTCCTTTGGGGTCACGTCAAAGTATGGTACCGGGTCATCAAGCGACCGGCAGTTCTTGCCCCATCCCCATGCCTCGGTGCCTCCAGGGTTTGTAAGCTTTATTACGATGCCTTTGGTTGCCCTAAGAAGCCATGAAACGTAGGCCGCACATTTTTCGATTTCTCCTTCCTTGAGGTATCTCATGATAAACCAGTTGCCATCGGTCAGGGTATATGAGCCCTTGTCTATCATTGGTGTATCATTTAGCTCCTCGTGGGTGTGGCGGGCCATTAGAGGCGGCATTGCTGCGGTCATTCCCGTCGTATAGCCAAGCTTTGAATAGAGGTACCCTGTCATGAACGTTGAGGGCGTTGAAAATCCTGACCCCGACCTGGTAATTCTGGTCTTTGGCATGACACACTTTACATGGTCTTCAGGCCTTAGCATCCTCCCTGAATTTACCTTTCCCCCCGTCATGTGGCTGTGAATCTCAACTCCCCCGGGCATTACTATCTTTTTTGAGCAATTTATCTTCTTTGCCCTGAGGCCCGCATTTTCCACGATGACTCCATCTTTTATATGGATGTCCATCCTCTCTCCGTTTATGCCATTTATGGGGTCATAAACAGTGCCGTTCTTGATTATCAGGTTGCCCGTCATTTTCTCCTCTTGACTTCAACTAATATCCTTTCGAGGATTTCTTCATCAGATAAAACGCCCTTTGGGGGGTCAACCACCTTCCGTGTATTGAGCGGGACGGTATCCATTCTGTAGGCAGACCCCTCCGTTTCTATGCCGACAAACGTGCTCGGTATGAAAACGTCGGCAAGTTCGGATGTCAATGTAAAGTGAGGGCCAATATATGCAAGCGGAATCCGGGCAAGGTGCTCTACAGATTTTCTGGGGAGGTGAGCTACAGGGTCTGAGGCAACTATAAGCGCTGAATCCGCCTCACCCCTCTCCAGTATATCATTTGCCGTTGTTTCCCCAGGATTGTATCGGGGGTAGCCTCCGGTAAAATCGACCGCATAAGGGTATCCGGTCTGCCATGTCAAGACCTCCCCAAAGCCTGTCACGTTGTAGTGGCCCCTCATTGGCATGATGGAAAACTTTGTGTGCCTGTTTAAGTCTTTAGAAAGAGAAATTGCATTGTCAACGTTTCTATGCTTTCCTGAGCTCATTGTAAGCCCCATCCCGAAGAATAACACGCCAAACTGGCAATTTTTCATTTTTTCTGCAAGTGCGTAAATTTCCTTTCTTGTGACTCCGCCTATCTCCTCTACCTCGATGTCTTTTCCGTTTACAATTGCCCTAAGAGCTCCTACAAGCTCGTAGTCCTTTCCATATTCTATCTGAATAAATTTGTCAGCGATTTTTGCAGTGTCTGTTTTTCTAATATCTACTACGACAAGCTCTCTGTCCTGGTCCCCTCTCTCTCTGAAGTAGCCCCGGGGAAAGATTGTATATCGGGACAGGTGCCTGGGATGTGCATGCATGGGGTTGCATCCCCAGTAAATGACTAAATCTGCCCTATTTTTTACCTCGCCAAGGGTGCATGAGGGATAGCCGACGTCCTGAATTGCAAGTACGCTTGGGCCATGGCAGACTGAAGTTGTGCTGTCTATTACTCCCCTGACCTCCTCTGCAATGTTAATCCCAAAAGAGTGTGCCTCACAGCTGGTGCTGGCCCAGCCATATAAAAGTGGCTTTTCTGATTTTACAAGAAATTCTGCTACCTTTTTCACCGCTTTATCAATAGTAGTTTCAACGTACTTTCCGTTCTCCCTTACAAGAGGCTTTAGCGGTCTTTCGCCATCCAAAACGCTTAGAAATTTAGCCGTTCCAATCCTACATGCATGCCTGACATTTTTTATTTTGTTGTCTTCTACGTCGATTTCTATGTCATCGCACAGTGTCCCGCAGAAGGGGCAGATTACATCAGAGACTACTGTAAACATCTTTTATCAGCTCTCTTGCGCTAAGTACCGTGGCACCTTTTGCAATTTCTATTCTGACTTTAAGACCTTTGAAAGGCGGCATTCCCGTAGAATCTGACCCTGTCCCAACTATTGCATTGGCCCAGGGACCAAGCGGGACAAAGGCAATGCCCTCATGTGGGGCCTGTGTGGAGTTTACTACCTTCAAAATAACTTCTCCTGTTTCTGTTGAGGCCTTAACCGTATCACCCTCGCCTGCGCCCAGCCGTTCCATGTCCTTTGGGTCGAGTTCGCATATTGCAACAGAATCTGTGTACTCATCATAAAGTTTTCCTTTTTCCAGGGCCTCTCCCTGGTGGATAGTTCTTCCAGTGATTAGGGTTGCCTCAATCATTTGGCTCTCCTTTTTTTATCAGCGCATCTTTTGCCTTTTCCAGCTTGTCGCTCTCCATAAGCACCCTGACTTTCAGTGTATTAAAGGAATCTATTACGTCGTCTATCTTTTTTCTAATTTTCATTGCAACCTCTGGAGGAGTTGTGGATTGGAATTCCTCTTCCGATTTTAAGGCCTCCTTTTTGGCCTTCTGTGTGAAATAGGTGTACCTGCCGTTTATGTTTTCGTACTCGTGGACCTTGCCATTGTTTTTTAGGGCATGCACATATAGCGAGGCATCTTTTGCACCAATTTTCAATTCTTCTGCAATCTGTGATATCATAATCGGCCCCCTGGATTTTACAAGCTCGAAAACCTCGCTATTTTTTCCGTATAGAACGTCAGTGGACTTTCGAAATTTTGAGGTCTCAACAGGCAGAGGAGGTCTTACCTCGATAGCATCGTATGCGCACGCCTTCATGCAGTTTCCACAGCCCGTGCAAAATTCCTTGTCATAAACGTTTATCGCGCCCTCTGATATGCCCATTACATCTCTTGGGTCCAACGCATTTACCGGGCAGACTACGACGCAGTTTCCACAGCCGGAGCACGTGTCCTCATCAACTTCAAGTGTAAAGCCTTTAACTCCCATCTTACTTTTCTGCCTCTTCTTTTATTATGGGGTCGGAAAATGCCCTTTCCCACACTTTCGTCCATGATTTGCCCTTGCTTTTTTTAAAGTTCATTTTTTTCCTCTTAATTGTGATTGCGTCTACGGGGCATACAAACTCACAGGCCCCGCAAAAGGCACAGATGTCTGTATCAATTTTTATCTTATCCGGCCTTTCTCCAGGCTTTTTTGGCCTTGGGTGGATAATGGACCCGGAGGGGCATATGTCGACACAAAGGCCGCATCCCTGGCAATCGTCCAGATCAACCTCTATTTTTCCGTCGAATATCTTTTTTACTGCTATCGCATCCTCTGGGCATGACTTCTCGCAACTGGAGCAAAAGATGCACAGGTTCTCATCCCGTTCTATCGTGTTCTTTTGTCCTTCCATCTTTGCCTTTATCGCATCCCTGTGGCAGGCCACCTCACAGTCTTTGCACAGCTCGCCGTCTTTGGGCACGCACTTTTCATATTCGAATGTGAACCCTTTCTTGTATCCGGGATAGTCGGGCATATCCTTTACCGCTTTTCCGTCTGCCGTAACGTCGATTGCATTAAAGAGGCACACGCAGGAGCAGATGCCGCAGAGGGTGCATTTTTCAGGGGATATCAATATATGCGGGGCTTTGGCAAGGTCTTTTATAATTACGCCAGAGGGGCCTGCGGATATGGCATCTACCGGGCACGCCTTGTTGCATGTCCCACAGCCTATGCAGTCATGGTCCCGGTAGGTAAGTTTTCGGGTCTCCTTTCCTGTGTCCCTTTCAAAGGAGATTTCCTTTTCTTTAACCTTGAATGAAATGCTTACTTCATCTACCTCAAGAGGCTTCTTTTTGGATTTATCATGATTATTCATTTATATTCATGTTAAATCTATTATTATCAATATAAATAATTTAAGAATAAACATGAATCTATACTCTTCTATATTCATGTTAAATCTATTAATTATCAATATTCTATAACTTATTTTAAAGTAAATTAAACAGTATATATTTATTAATTACTCTGAGGAC
>JAZFTU010000122.1:0-4330 GCA_036446855.1 Hydrothermarchaeaceae archaeon (SeqCode)
ATGAAAGCCCTCCTTGTTATCGACATGCTTAATGACTTTGTCAATGAAGACGGTGCGCTGCCCGTTCCTGATGCCAGAACTCTTGTTCCCAGCATAAACCGGGAGATTAAAAAATGCAGGGAGGAAGCATCTCCGATTATATTTGTTTGCGATGCCCACGATAAAGACGACAGGGAGTTTTTGACATGGCCAAAGCATGCAGTAGATGGGACGGAGGGGGCAAAAATAATTGATGAACTCGACAGGCGGGATAGTGACATGATTGTAAAAAAGAAGCGCTACTCGGCGTTCTATGACACCAGCCTTGAAACCATCCTAGAAGAGAAGGGGGTGAGCACCATGGTGCTCACAGGGGTTCTAACAGACATCTGCGTGATGCACACGGCATCAGATGCATCGATGAGAAATTATCGGGTAATAGTGCCTGAAGACTGCGTGAAATCTGTATCAAAAGAGGCCCACGACTGGGCGATAAAGCATATGAAGGACATTTTGCTGGAAGTAGAGGTGCGGTAGCGAGGAAAGTAGCAGTTGTCAACCGAAAGATTCGACACTAATGAAGTGCAATAATTACATTCCTGCCCTTGACACCTGTGCAAGTATTTTTATACCCTCATCCGTCACAAAATAACCTTTTTTGTCTTCTTTAACAAGACTCTTCCCTAGTAGCTCTTTTAGGGTAGATTCGGTCTGCCTCGGGGGTATTCTGAGTCTGTGGGAGACCTGCTGTGGAGTTAAGGCGGACTTTGACTTCAATGTTTCCAAAATTCTGAGCCTGAGCCTGTCTGCCTTAAGAAAACCGATTGTAGATGCGTCCATTTTTATACCTCCAGATTTTTTAACTGCTCTTTTACATAACCCTTGATTTTTTTAACAGATGGCATTTCACCCACCACCTTCCCGTTTTTTATGAGAGGGAGAAGCATGCTTTTCATTTGCGACCCGCATAACTCGCATTTCAAGGCGCCCGGGCCTTTATGGACAATCCTGCTTTTGGAGCAGCTGGGGCACCTGTAGACCTCTTTTTTTCCTCCAAATTTCCCCCTTTTTGCAACAGGTTTTCCCTCCATTTCAACGATGTCCATCGCAAAGTCTATGGTCCTCGCATTGCTTATGCACGTGCCTATCCCAAAGCCATCTACGTTTTCAAGCACTTTCAGGTCCTTTTCGTCAATACCGCCAGACACAAATATCTCAATGTTTCGATGCCCTCGGATGTCAAGCTCCCATCTGACCTCATCAACAATGGCATTTATGTCTCCCCTCCTGGAACTTGGCGTGTCAAGCCTTACTCCAGAAAGACCCTTTATTTCTCTGGCGGCCATTATTGCCTCTGCCTTTTCGTCGCAGTACGTATCGATTAGCGCGATTCTCGGGACCTTTTTTTCAATTACTTCGTCAAAGTATTTCCATGCCTTCACCTGGTCACCCACGGTTATAATCATGCCGTGAGGCATCGTCCCGGATGATTTCTCCTCTATGAGCCCCTCTGCAGCAATGCAGGAGAACCCGTCCATGCCCCCGATGTATGCTGCCCGATCAATCATCGGTGAAAGGGCCGGGTGTATCCTCCTTACGCCAAAACTCAATACCTTTCTATCTTTGGCCAGCTTTTTAATTCTGGCAGATTTGGTGGTAATGCCAGAGGATTGGCATATCAGTCCTAAAAGGGGGGTCTCAAGCTCGCAAAAATCCATGTAATTTCCCTCAATCCTTACAACCGGCTCTCTCGGATGGAAAATGCTTCCTTCTGGCATTGCATAAACATCGACTTTGCATCCCTCAAACAGCCCTGCTATTTCTTCAATTCCACCAAGTACTCCCCACTTATAATCGCTAGGCAGGGAGCCTGCAGTACATTCAGCAACAACGCGCCTATTTATCCCCTTTTTTTTTAGCACCTCTTTTGCCCGCAAAAAGTAAATATCGGTAGTTTTCCCTTCCTTTATCTCTCCTGCAGATGCAACGTGAAACATGCAATGTTATATATGTAATTTACCTTAAAAAGATGCCTCATGAAAGTTGCATTAGTGGGCTGTGGATTTATTGGACAGACGATAGCAAGGGCCGTAAAAGACGATAAAATAGATGCAAAAATAGTGTCTGTATTCGATAGAAACAGGGAAAATTCGAAGGAGGTGGGGGCTATGTTTGATGACATAAAGATAGCAGATAATTCCGATGAGATACTAGAATCCGACGCAGACTTGGTAATTGAGGCGGCCTCCGTTGGCGCAGTAAAGGAGCTTGCAATTGACATCTTAAAGTCAAAGAAAAATCTGATGGTCATGAGCGCCGGTGCCTTCGCAGACGAAAAGTTTTTTGAAAACATAAAAAAAATAGCAAAGAAGAGCAGTGTGAAGGTTTACCTTCCTTCTGGTGCTGTTGGGGGGCTGGACGCGCTCAAGTCGGCAGCGGCAAAGTCACCTCTTACCGTATCCATACTTTCAATAAAGACCCCAAAGTCACTGAGGGGAAATCAATATCTTATTGAAAAGGGCATCGATGTTGACAGCATAGAGGAGCGACAGATTGTATATGAGGGAAATTCGAAAGATACGATAGAAAAATTCCCTCTAAATGCCAATGTTGCGGTAACAGTTGGGCTTTGCGGAGTGGGTCCAGAAAATACTCATGTCAGGATTGTCTGCGACCCCAGAATTAACAAAAACATCCATGAAATACACGTGAAGGGAGAATTTGGAGAATTCAGATTCAATACAAAAAACCTTACATCCCCAGAAAATCCCAAGACCAGCTATCTTGCGGCCCTTTCAGCTATTGCCACATTAAAGAGGATAACCTCAAGTGTAGAGGTGGGGACCTAATGGAAGACAAAGATTTTATTTTAGAGCAGAAGAAGGACTGCATAATACTTGCCCACAACTACCAGATACCTAAAATCCAGGAAATTGCAGACTTTGTAGGGGATTCTCTTGACCTGTGCCAGACCGCAAGCAGGGTCGAAAAACCCTACATAATATTTTGTGGGGTGGACTTTATGGCAGAGTCTGCCGTCATGCTAAATCCCGAGAAAACCGTCCTAATGCCTACCTACAAGGCCAGATGCCCTATGGCGACGATGCTGCCTGCCGAGAAGGTGAGAGAGGCGAAAAGAGAGCATCCGGACGCTGCCGTGGTCCTTTATATAAACACCCACGCCGAGGCAAGGGCCGAGTCAGACGTTACGTGTACATCTGCAAATGCAATCGAGATCGTAAAGGCCCTCGATGAAAAGAAAATTCTATTCGGCCCGGACGTAAATCTCGCAGGATACGTATCAAAAAATCTCCCGGATAAAGAGATAATACCAATACCGAAGGGGGGACACTGCAGGGTGCATGTCATGTTTAAAAGAGAGCATATCTTAAAGGAGAAGGAAAGACGCCCCGATGCAGAAGTACTTATTCACCCGGAGTGCCTGCCGGAAGTGCAGGAGCTTGCCGACCATATATGCAGCACTGGACAGATGGTAAAGCGCAGCAAAAAGTCAAAGTCAAAGGAGTTTATAATTGCCACCGAGACTGGCCTTCTCTACAGGCTCAGAAAGGAAAATCCCGACAAAAAATTTTATCCGGCCTTGGATAAAGCAGTCTGCCGAAACATGAAGATGATTACTCTGGAAAATTTATTTGAGGAACTAAAAGAGCGGAAGAACATAGTTAAGGTGAAAAGTCAAATAGCAGAAAAGGCAAGGGCCTCCCTTGAGAGGATGCTAGAGCTTTCCAAAGGCAAAGGCAAGCGGTAAAATGGATGTAGTTGGCATTGGCGCATTAAATTACGACAACCTCTATAAAGTAGATAATATAGCAGGAGGAGGGGACGAAGAACGGGTGCATTCAGTGGTAGAGGCCCCGGGGGGGTCTTCTGCAAACACCATCGTGGGACTTTCAAGGCTGGGCTGTCCGACTGGATTTATCGGCATGGCGGGCACAGATAGAGAGGGCAACTTCATTTTAGACGACCTAAAAACGGAGGGAGTCGATACAAAATTCGTAGGGAGGGTAAAAGGCCCGACCGGAAAAATAATCGGCTTTGTGGACAGGAGGGGGGAAAGGGCGCTGTATGCGCACCCTGGCGTAAACGATTCCCTTAAGATAGAAAAAAATCATGTGGAGTATGCACAAAGAGCCAGATTCATGCACGTTTCCCCCTTTGTTGGAGAAGAATCTCAAAAGGCCCAAAAGAGCCTGTTAAATGAATTGTCAGGGCCGAGTATTAGTTTCTCACCTGGGATGCTGTACTCAAAAAAATTTAATAAAGTAAAACCTGTTATCAAGAGAAGCTTTGTGATATTTTTAAATGGTGATGAAATGAGGCTGCTTACGGG
>JAZFTU010000123.1:0-7183 GCA_036446855.1 Hydrothermarchaeaceae archaeon (SeqCode)
ACAAACTCAATTAAACTCTGTGGCTTTTTCAGCCCCTCTAAAATCAGCTTTGCAATATCTATGTTCATCCATTCATTTCCGGCGCCGATGTTATAGATTTCGCCTTCCGTCCCCTTTTCGAATACGTGATAAATTGCCTCGCAATTATCAGTGACATAAATCCAATCCCGAACGTTTTTTCCATCTCCGTAAATAGGGAGGGATATACCCCGCATAGCGTTTGTAATCAGCTTTGGGATGAGTTTTTCAGGATGTTGATTCGGACCAAAGTTATTTGAGCTTCTGGTTATTACCACGGGGAGGCCGTAGGTGGTAAAATATGAGCAGGAAAGGAGGTCCCCGCCAGATTTGCTTGCAGAGTATGGGCTGGAGGGCTCTAAGATGTCAGTTTCCTTAAAGGAGCCGTTTTCTGCGCTGCCGTAGACCTCGTCAGTGGATATCTGGACAAACCTTTCCACGTCATATCGGCGAGATGCCTCAAGGAGCGTGTACGTGCCAGTAACGTCTGTGCTTACAAAAGAGCCGGCATCTATTATCGAGCGGTCAACGTGCGTTTCTGCCGCAAAGTTGAAAACGGCATCGCAGCCCTTCATTGATTTTACCGCATCCCTGTCGCAGATATCCCCCTTGACAAACGAAAATTTCGGATGCTCCTTTGCAGATTTTAGATTTTCCATGTTCCCAGCATAGGTGAGTTTATCTAAAACAACGACTTCGTGTTTTTCAAGCAAGATATTTACAAAGTTGCTCCCTATAAAACCTGCCCCGCCGGTTACGAGCGCTTTCATCTTATCCCCCCTTCGTAACACCCCAATCGTAGGGGATTTCCTCTGAATCAAACGGCATCCGGTACTCATCCGGCTCAGTATAATTGTAAAGCTCTGTAGGCACGTTTATTATGGCAGTCTCCTTGTCCCCTGCCGGGGTGAACCCGTGAAGTATCCGGGGAGGTATTTTCAATAGTATATTTTCCTCCCCGCCCATGATGAACTCATTAATTAGGCCCTTTGTTTTAGACCCCTCGCGATTATCGTAAAGGACCACCTTCGCCTTCCCCTTTACGCAAACGAAGTGGTCGGTCTGGATTTTGTGATAGTGCCACGCCTTTGCTACGCCAGGATTGCAGATGGTCATGTACACCTGCCCAAACCTGTCAAATTCCTCCCAGTCGCTCCTCAAGATCTCCATAAGCTGCCCCCTTTCATCGCACAGGGGTTTTAACTTCCTAACCTTGACTCCTCTAATTAGTTCCATGTACCGTTAAAGATATATCCATTATAAATAAAATCTTTCCCCCATGAAGATATTTGTCACTGGAGGAAGCGGGCTTTTAGGAAGCAGGATTGCTGAAATGGCAGAGGGCCATGAAATCCTGGCGACATACAACAAAAACAGGGCTGATGTTGATTTTCCTCTTGTCCCGCTGGACATTGCCATAAAAGAGGATGTGGACTCAACGTTGGATGATTTCAATCCGGACGCGGTAATTCATACAGCGGCGCTTACCAACGTGGACTACTGCGAAGACCACAGAGAAGAAGCAATGCGAATAAACGAGAGGGGCACCAGAAATCTTGCGAGGGCGTGTGAGAAAATTGGGGCCATGTTGATATACGTATCGACAGATTTTGTATTTGATGGAAAAAAGGGGCTGTACACAGAAGAAGACAAAGCGCATCCTATCTCCCACTATGGTACGTCCAAGCTCCTAGGAGAAGAGGCGGCCATGGAATGCCCTAACTATGCAATAGCCAGGGTAAGCGTCCTCTATGGCCGGACAATGCACGCGAGGGGAAATTTTGTTACGTGGGTGAGGGGAGCCTTGAAAAGATGCGAAAAAATAAATATCGTAACTGACCAGTACACCTCCCCTACATACGTAGACAATGCAGCGGAGGCACTCCTTGCAATCCTTGAAAAGAGAAAAAAGGGGATATTTCACACATCGGGCGGGGAGAGGATAAACCGCTTTTACTTTGCAAAAAAGATAGCAGATGTCTTCTCTCTTGACGAAACCCTAATAAATCCAATAACAACTGAAGAACTAATACAAAAGGCGAAAAGGCCAAAGGATTCATCACTCAGTATAAAAAAGACAGAGAGGGAGCTTAAAATAAAGATGCTAAAGATAGAAGAAGGCCTCAAAATGATGAAGGATTCAAAATGAAAGGGCTGATACTTTCCGGAGGGAGCGGCTCAAGGCTAAGGCCCCTCACCCACACAGGTCCAAAGCAGCTGATTCCAATAGCAAATAAACCCGCGCTTTTTTATGGCGTGGAAGATTTGATTGAGGCGAAAATAAGGAAAATCGGCGTCATCCTCGGACTCAACATGCCAGAAATGATAAGGGACGCACTTGGGGATGGTTCTCATTTTGATGCTAAAATAACCTACATACCCCAGGGAGAACCAAGGGGTCTTGCCCACGCGGTGATGGTATCCGAGGATTATCTGAGGGGTGAATCATTTGTGATGTACCTGGGAGACAACATACTAAAGTCAGGTGTAGAAGAATTCGTAGAAAATTTTGATGACTCCAAATTCGATGCAAGAATCCTGCTTGCACGCGTAAAAAAACCCCAGCAATTTGGAGTTGCAGAACTCAATCTAGATGGGGAGGTCATAAGCCTCGAAGAAAAGCCAAAAATGCCAAAAAGCGACCTTGCGCTTGTGGGAGTTTACCTTTTCAAAAGCCCCATATTCAAAGCAGTGAATAGTATAAAACCTTCAGGGCGAGGCGAGCTGGAGATAACAGATGCAATCCAGTGGCTAATAGACAATGGGTACAATGTAGACTCCCATATCGTGGAAGGCTGGTGGAAGGATACCGGAAAGCCAGAGGACCTCCTCGATGCAAATCGGCTGATACTCGACGATTTAAAACCCGATAATCAGGGGAAAATAGAAGAAAATGTCCAGCTTCATGGAAGAGTGAGTATAGGCGAAGGCACCGTGATAAAGGGCGAAAGCGTGATAAAAGGTCCGACCATCATAGGAAAAAACTGCACAATAGGGCCAAAGACCTATGTGGGCGCATACACAGCGATAGGCGATAACACCACAATCGAAGGTACCGAAATAGAGGATTCTATAGTTATCGGGGATTCTATGATAAAGACGGGACTTAAGATTACAGAAAGCCTGATAGGCAGGGAGTCGGAGATACTAGATGGGGCAGGAGCGCAAAGGGGCCTTAGGCTCGTAATAGGCGAGCACTCAAATCTTCGCCTTTAGACTTTTTAATATGCCGAATATCAGCCCGAATCCAAATGCGGCGCTGCGCAGGAAGACAAAGACAGGCGTAAAAGTCCCCACCATTTTATCCTTTTTTAATATCTGCCACGAAAGGGGAAGAGTTGTGATTGTGAAAAGGACAAGAATTGCAGGTGAGCCAAAAAACAGGCCCATAACCGCAAGATAAAAAAGCGGTATCTGTATCTTGAGCATCTGGGGGGTGTAACTGTCTTTAATTGTCTTTTTTGGATTTTTCCTATAGAGGGCTACCCTCCAGAAGGCTCGATAAAACTTTGTTTTTAAGTATTGTAAGATGTCAGAGGGATGCTCGTGGTACACTACTGCGCCAGGGGCAAATACCATCTTGAGCCCCTTTGATTCAAGCCTGTAGGAAAGGTCTGCATCCTCCCCAGAAGCTGACAAAAAGGCCTCATCAAATCCGCCCTCTCCCAAAAATACTTCCGCTGTATAGGCCGCAGAGTAGCTTCCTATAAAGTCTACGTACCTATTTTTTGACATGATTTCATATCTCTCCTCGATTTCGTACTGGGCGAATCTTGCGGTTATGCTATTCTGCCTGCTTTTGTATCTCCCCTGAGCGCCTGCTATTTGCTCGTCCTTAAACGGAGCGCACATCTCAGAAATCCAGCTGCTTTCGGGGATGCAGTCTGCATCGGTGAAAAGGAGAATCTGCCCCGAAGCATTTTTTGCCCCAAGGTTTCTTGCTGCGGCAGGCCCCATGTGCTTCTGCCTTAATAGTTTTACGAAATATTTTTCAGCTGCAATTAGGGTGTTATCCCGGGAGGCATCATCGACCACGATGACCTCGTATTTATCATCAAATGTCTGATTAAACAGGGAATTGAGGCAGCCCTTAATCGTATCCTCTGAATTATAGGTGGGAACAATTACCGATGCTTTCATGATTATAGATGTCTGAAAAAGGTTTTTGCAGATTTCAGCGTCCTTAAGCCCTCTATCGGGTCACGGACTGATTGAACACCCTTTTGAATCAAATAACCTGGCCTAAGATAAAATTCCTTCCTGGCATCGTCGCACATCTTCACGAGCTCATCAGAGCTTACCTCCGGGAGGTTTATTGCAGTTGCATGCTTTCCTTCTTCATCGAGCCACCGGGTGTAGTCCTCTGTTTTGAGATAGCCGTTCTCTTTTGCCCACAGGTACGAGGCAGTCCCTGGATAGACCATCAAAGGATAGAACTGTGCCGTGTCAGGATTCAGCTTTTTTGCAAAGTTTATGGTATCTCTGATGCTCTTTTTTGTGTCGTTTGGAAGGCCAAGGATAAAACAACCGTTTATTAGGAGACCTGCCTTTCTGGCATTTTTCATAAAAGTAAGCTGCGCCTCTTTTGTCGTCTTTTTTCCTACTCCGTCGAGGGCCGTCTGTGTCGGGCTTTCGAATCCAACGCACAAAAGCCTGCATCCGGCGTTTTTCATCTCAATTAACGTCTCATTGCCCGTATTTACCCTTGCATTGCAGGACCATCGGAGTTTTATGCCCTCTTCTTTTATCTTGTTGCAAAGTTTTATTGTTCGTTTCTGGCTTGCCGGAAATGTCTCATCTTCGAACATGACCTCCCCTACATCGGGCAGTTCTCTTTGAATGTACTTTAGCTCGCTTGCAACATTCTCCACGCTTCTTGTCCGATAAGAGTTTTTAAAAGGCGCATTGCAAAAAGAGCAGTTGTAAGGGCAGCCCCTGGCGCTTAATATTGTTACCTGCGGATATGTAAGGGACGCATAAAAGTAATCTTTGATGTTAAGGTGTTTTTTATAGACTTTGGAGACGAATGGAAGCCTGTCCAGGTCCTCGATAAGTCCCCTGTCACGGTTGTGAATGAATCCTCCGTTTGCCTTATACGACAGTCCGTCAACGGTGATGAGGGTTTCACCAGCCTTAACGGCCCTTGCAAGGTCCAGAACGGTATGCTCGTATTCTCCCCGGCACACAGAATCAATGCCGCTAGAGAGTTTCAGGGTCTCCTCGGGGAGGGCTGTTGGGTGGGTTCCGACAAGGGTAACATGGGCGCCGGGGAGCGCCTTTTTTAATTCTTCTGCAACCTTTGCATCGTTTTTTATGCTGGGCGTGCTCGTGTCAAGCACTGCAAGGTCAGGGTCATATCCTTTGGCAAACTTTATAGTGTCTTCCCGGGACCAGTCTTTCGCCACTGCATCGACAAGCCTAACTTCAAACTCCTCTTCTAGCGCGCCCGTGGCGTAAGCAAGATAGTAAGGGTAATAAAAGGTCCCGCCTCTTGTGACGCACGGCGAACGGCTCTGTCTCGAGTACCTCTTATGAAAGGGAGGGTTTAGCATTAAAACTTTCATGTCAAACTCCTGAGATAATCGTTTATTATTCCTACTACTTTATCCTCTCCCTCCATTTTATGAACGCTCAGCTGCAAAGAATCTTTTATAGCATCTTCTAGCCTTTCGATATCCAGAACAATTATTGCCTTTCCCTCCTTTTCGATTTCTCCTGCAAGGTCCAGCTGGTGGTCGTTTGTATGCTCATTGTGCCTTTTAAGCCGGGGGACGATTACCAAGGGTTTTCCGTATTGCAGGCTGTCTGTTACGCAGCCAATCCCGCCATGGGCGACCACAACGTCTGCCTTCTCAATGTAGTCATGAATAGTCCTAAGGCCCGCAAAATCGAAATATTTTGCATTTTTTGGACGGTACTTTGTATTCCCCGTCTGTATCACGACCTCTTCGTTTTCTGCGATTTTGTCCATTTCTTTTACGAGTCTTCCAAAACCCCGGTTGTGGGTACCCACCATAACAAAAATCATGATATCTCTCCCAATTTGGCCCTGCTAAAATACCGGGCAAGAGGCTTCCAGCGGACTATAAAGAGGTCGGACAATGGGTATATCATCCTTGCGGCAATCGACGGCTCGGTCACGCGGCATCCGCATTCAACATAAATTATTTTTGAGCCAAGAATTTTCCCAAGAAGGCAGAATGAAAATGTAACTCCTGCGCCCGTGGATATAATGACGTCGGGCCTCTTTTTTATAAGGAGACTAATTGCCTGAAGAAAATTTATTATAAATCTTATAGGATTTCTTCGAGGGTCCATAACCACATAAAATTCCTTCCCATCCAGCGTTTCATCCAGGTGGGGGGAGTAAAAAGTAACATAGAACTTTTCACCGATAATATTTTCGCCTATCTTCAAGGCCTCGGTTAGATGTCCTCCAGCAGAGCACGCAAGACAAATCTTCATAAAAATCCCTTACGATAAAAACAATACTAACATAGCAATCGCAAATTGGATAGAAAGGAGGGTAATTACGAGCCTCTGCTCTTTAAAGTTTCCAAGCTTGATTATGAAATGAGTCAGGGACTCTGACCGCCCCGGGCATGAAAGAACGTTGTCCGGCCCCGGAGTGCTGAAGCACTCGCCCCTGAACTTTGTACCTGCCTTAATAAAAAACTCAATGAAATAGAGTGCAAATAATCCTATTGCAATCTTTTCCATGTCCCCCAGAATCGCGACACTGGCAATGACGGCGCCAATAGAATACGTCGCAGTATCTCCTGGAAACACCCTTGCAGGGTACCAGTTGTATTGCAAAAATGCAAGGAGTGCAAAGACCATGCAGAGGGAAAATAGAGCAACCCAACTAATTCCACTCTGCCAGGCAACAAGGCCAAGTGCCCCTAGAATAATTACGCCCATGCCTGCCTCAAGGCCGTTGTACCCTGCGAGCATATTAAAGCCGTTTGCTGCACCTGCTATCCCCGCAGGTATTATAATCAATGGGTATACAATACCGAAATCAACCGCCCCTATAATTGGCAGAGTCATGACAGATTCACCCGCGTTTACCACCATCATTGGTAGGGCCACAGGCAGGGTCAAGAGGGGCTTTTGCCACTGGGAAAGTCCCTTCTTCCATCCCAGTAAATCGTCCAGCATTCCA
>JAZFTU010000124.1:0-8858 GCA_036446855.1 Hydrothermarchaeaceae archaeon (SeqCode)
TAAGGAGAACACCGTAAATCCAATCATGGAGGTCTGATGCAAATTCCACTCCTGTGGGTCCGGCGCCTATGACGGCAAAAGTTAAAATTTTTAATCTTTTTTTCTTATCAGAAATGCAGTTGGCGATTTGAAAGGCTTCTAGGACTCGCCTGTTTATTTCAATAGAGCTTTTCAGGTCATTGAGCGTGAGTGAAAACTCTTTTACCCCTGAAATATTGTAAAAATTTGGGCTGCCTCCAAGTGAAACTACGAGGTGATCATACTCTATATTTCTCTTCTGAGAGGTAATATCACTTATAGAAAGATTGAATCTCTCAATTGAGCAGTGGTCCAGTGCCTCACAGTCTGCACATTCATGACACACCTTTACTATCTTTTTTTTGAAATCTATGTCCTGGACCCTCCCCCTGATAAACTTAAAGCCGTTTTCATCAAGTATCTTTCGAATCGGCTGGATTATGTGCTTTGGCCCTACACTCCCGGTTGCAACTTCATGAAGCATCGGCTTATAAAGGTGATAATTGTTGTAATCTACCAGGACTATCTCAAGCCCCCTGCCCAGCTTTTTTAAATTAATTGCAGTGTAAATCCCGGCAAAACCTGCGCCAAGAATAACAATTTTCAAATTCTAAACTCCCAGCTGTGTAATCGAGGATGTTTTTGCAGTTATTTTTTTTTTCCAGAATTGGTCAAATTATCTATCGTCTCAATCAGGTCCTGCCACTTGAATGGCTTATTTATTTGGGCATCGGCGTGGGCATAATTAAGGCTCCTATCTATGGATTCCTGACTGGTGCGCACGGTAAACATTGCTACGGGGATTCCTTTGGTTTTTTCATCCTCCTTGAGCCTTTTGCAGGCCTCCCAGCCATCTTCCCCTGGCATCATAATATCCATAAGGATTAAGTCTGGCCTCATCGTCTTAAGGATTTCAAAGCACTCTTTGCTGTTTTTTGCAACTGTAATCTCATGACCTTCCTCCTCCTCGAGCATCATCTTTGTTAGAAGCACTATTTCCGGTTCGTCATCTACAAGAAGTATCTTCGCCACAATATCACACTCCCCTTTTTTCCCTGCTTTCAAAATCCATTATATGCTCTCAACTTCAACTAACTATTTTTTTAATATACTCCAATTAAAACTTTTCTATAGTTTATACATCTAACTCAATTTGAAATCATTTTTATAATAAATCTGAGTATAGTAATTTAAAATGCATGCGATTTACGAAATAATCGATGAATTAAAAAAAAGCCTGCCCGAGCGATTAGAGCTAAATAAGATTAAGGCCAGGGTGGCAAGGAAATACCGTCTTCAAAAAATGCCAAAAAATGCTGATATTCTTGCTCTGGTAAAAGAGGAGGACCTCTCTACTCTTGGCCCAATACTTCAGAGAAAGCCAGTAAGGACCATATCTGGAATAGCGATTGTCGCTGTAATGACCCGGCCCCATCCCTGCCCGGGGGAATGCATCTACTGCCCGGTAGGTGAAAATTCCCCCCAGAGCTACACAGGAGAAGAGCCTGCCGCACTTCGGGCAAAAAGAGTAAGTTATGACCCGTATTTGCAGGTAGTTGACAGACTTTTACAGCTGCAAAAAATTGGGCATCCGGTTGACAAAGTCGAACTTATCGTGATGGGAGGAACATTTAACGCACATCCGGAGGATTACCAAAAGTGGTTTATAAAAAGATGCTTTGATGCACTGAATAATTCTGGAGTAAAAAGCCCCCAAACAAAGAGCTTGGAGGAAGTGCAAATCCTAAACGAATGCGCAGGCGTAAGAAACGTCGGTTTGACCCTTGAGACAAGGCCGGATTTTATCGACCCTAGAGTTGTAAACAATATGCTTAAATTTGGAGTTACACGAGTGGAACTAGGCGTGCAGACGCTTAAAGATTCTGTATATAAAAAAGTAAAAAGGGGGCACAGTATAAAGGACGTATCAATTGCCACAAAAATTCTCAGAGATTCTGGGATTAAGGTTGGGTATCACATGATGCCAGGGCTTTTTTCAGATTTTGACGAGGACATTGAGATGATTCAGACGCTATTTAGCGATGAGCGGTTCAAGCCTGATTTTTTGAAGATTTACCCAACACTTGTAATCCCGGGTACAGGGCTTTATAAACTATGGAAAGAAGGAGAATTTACCCCTTATACTGATGAGGAGGCAATTGAGCTTCTATTACGTATGAAGAGTTTACTTCCAAAGTGGGTGCGAACCATGCGCATACAGCGCGACATTCCGAAAAAATTGATTGCTGCCGGGGTAAAAAAGGGAGATTTGGGTGCTATTGTTCAGGAGAAGTTAAAAGAAAAAAATAACCGTTGCAGGTGCATAAGGTGCAGAGACATAGGACATCTAAAATACCGAGGTGAGATTAAATTTGAAGAAAATGTTGAGGTTTTATCAGAAAAATACACTGCAAGCGGAGGTATTGAGTACTTCATCTCTGCAGAAGACATAAGAAACGATGCACTTATCGCATATATTCGGCTCAGAATCAATGAAAAATCCCAATCACAGAGAGCAATAGTAAGAGAGCTTAGGGTTTTGGGCCCTATGGTGCCCATAGGTGCCCGGAAAAAGGGGGCAAGGCAGCACGAGGGGTGGGGGGGCATGCTACTTAAAAAGGCAGAAGAAGCATCTATTAAAAACGGCAGCGAGAGCATCCTCGTAAACAGCGCAATCGGAACCAGAGAATACTATAGAAAGCGAGGATACAAAAGGCGCGGGCCATACATGGAAAAACCTTTAAAGGGGGCTTAAGCCAATTAAACGTGGTGATTTTAATTTGCCGAATATTTCAATAATAGGGACGGGCTACGTGGGCCTTGTTACTGGCGTATGTTTCGCAGAACTTGGAAACAGGGTTGTATGCGTTGATGTTGACGAGGAGAGGGTAAAAAATATAAACGCCTCAATTTCCCCAATATACGAAAAGGGACTGGATGAGCTTTTAGTAAAAAACATAAGAAATAAAAAAATTAAGGCAAGTACAGACCTGGAAGATGCGGTATTAAATACAGACATCTCATTCATCTGCGTCGGCACCCCCTCTGGCCTTATTGATTACATAGACCTAAAATACATAAAAGAGGTAAGTAGTGACATTGGGACAATTCTCAAGAAAAAGGATTATCATCTCGTTGTAGTAAAAAGCACAGTCGTTCCAGGAACCACAGAACACTCTGTTGTCCCACTCCTGGAGAAGCAGTCGCAAAAGACGGCGGGAACTGATTTTGGCGTAGCAATGAACCCGGAATTTCTGAGGGAGGGAAATGCGGTTGAAGACTTTTTATCCCCTGATAGGATTGTTATAGGCGGCATAGATAAGAGGTCAACAGACATGCTATATGGAGTGTACAAGGACTTTAAGTGTCCGGTTATTAAGACAAACCCGCGAACAGCAGAGATGATAAAGTATGCCACAAACTCCTTTCTTGTTACAAAAGTTAGCTTCATAAACGAGATAGGAAATATTTGCAAGTCACTTGGTATTGATGTCTATGAGGTTGCAGATGGCCTTGGTATGGACTCTCGGATTTCGCCAGAATTTTTAAATGCTGGCATCGGTTTTGGAGGGAGCTGCTTTCCAAAAGACGTAAAGGCCCTTGTTGGAAAGGCAAAGGAGGTCTACTACCGGCCAATCGTTTTAAACGCCGCACTTGAACTGAATGAAGAGCAGCCCCTCAGGATTGTTGAGCTATTAGAAAAGAGGATAGGCTCATTAAAAGGCGAAAAAGTTGTCATTTTTGGTCTTGCATTCAAACCTGGAACAGACGACATGAGGGAGGCCCCTTCATTAAAAATAATCCAGAACCTGCTCAATAAAGGGGCGGTTATCTGTGCAACTGATCCAAAAGCCATTGAAGAGACAAAGAAAATAATGGGAACGCACGAAAGGCTTACGTTCTCTTCTTCTCCAGAGGATGCTGCAAAATTTGGCAGGTACATACTCATCGTAACAGAGTGGGATGACTACAGAAATAAGGAACTTTACAAAGGCAAAATAGTGATAGATGGCAGAAAAATTGATGAGGCAAAGTCAGCCGATGAATATGAGGGAGTCTGCTGGTGATGAAGGCAGTAATTCCTGCGGCAGGATATGGCACGAGATTTTTGCCCGCAACAAAGGCCCAGCCAAAGGAAATGCTTCCAGTATATGACAAGCCGACCATACAATATGTGGTGGAGGAGGCAGTATCGTCAGGGATAGACGATATACTCATTATCACAGGCCGAGGGAAACGGGCAATAGAAGACCATTTTGACAGGTCGATAGAGCTTGAATTATCTCTAAAAAATTCCAAAAAAGAGCGGTATCTTAAGGAGGTTATGGATATCTCGGAACTTGCAGATATCCACTTTATAAGGCAAAAGGAGCCAAAGGGACTTGGCGATGCAGTCTATACGGCCAAAAAATATGTCGGAAGTGAGCCATTTTGCGTGCTTTTGGGAGATACTGTTACGATCTCTGAAATTCCTTGCACGAGGCAGCTGATAGAGATTTTTGAAAAATATAAGGGCCCGGTTATCGCAGTAGAGCAGGTAGGAGATGACAAGATAGAAAGTTACGGCATTGTAAAATGTGAGCCTGTTGACAATTTAAACAAAATAATTGACCTTGTTGAAAAACCAAAACTAAAAGATGCTCCTTCAAATCTTGGCATTATCGGAAGGTACCTCTTAACTCCAGATATATTTGAATGCATCGAAAATGTCCATCGCGGAACCGGAGGAGAGGTACAGCTTACTGATGCGCTCGGGCTATTAAAAGAAAGTCGAGACATTTTCGCCTACGAATTCCAGGGGACGAGGTATGACATTGGCACCAAACTAGACTGGCTCAAAAGTTCTATTGAGATTGCGCTAAAAAAAGAAGAGATTAAGGATGAGCTTTTAAACTATCTAGATGAACTTTTATTATCAAAGAGGTGACAGTGAACAAATGAACTATACAGAACTATTTGAGAAGAAGGAAGTACTCATTACAGGGGGAGCAGGATTTCTTGGCTCGTATATGTGCGAGGCCCTTATTAATTCAGATGCAGTCGTAACCTGCCTTGATAATTTTTCAAGTGGCCTAGCATCAAACGTAGAGGGTCTAAAGGATAATGATAATTTTCAGTTTATTGAGCACGACATTTCAAAGCCGATAAACTTTGAAAGGAATTTCGATTTGGTCATTCACATGGCAAGCAGGGCATCCCCTTTTGAGTTTGAGAAATTCCCTATCCAGATACTCAAGGCAAATACCCTGGGCATATGGGTGGCCCTTGGCATTGCAAAAAAACACAAAGCGAGATTTCTCTATACATCTACTAGTGAAGTTTACGGCGACCCAGACCCAAATTTTGTCCCAACTCCGGAGTCATATAACGGTAACGTTAACCCCATTGGCCCAAGAAGCTGCTACGACGAATCAAAGAGGGCGGGTGAGGCGTTTGTTATCGCCTACAAACATCAGCACAACATGGATATTCGGATGGTAAGAATTTTTAACACATACGGCCCCAGAATGCGCGCGGATGATATATATGGGAGAGTGGTCCCTAGATTCATCGACCAGGCATTGAAAGGCGAGGACATGACAGTTTTTGGAGATGGGACCCAGACACGGTCGTTTACCTATGTATCTGACCAAATAGACGGGCTCTTAAGGCTTGCAACAATTGATAAGGCAAGGGGAGAAGTAATAAACATCGGAAGTAACAAAGAAAGGTCGGTAATTGAGCTTGCAAACCTGATAAAGGATATCACAAATTCTTCGTCCAAAATTACCTTTCACCCTCTTCCAAAAGACGACCCCAAGAGGAGATGCCCGGACATCTCAAAATCAAAAAGGATTATAGGGTGGGAACCAAAGATAAATCTTAGGGAAGGACTAAAAAACACTATCGAGTGGTTTAAATGAAAGTGCTTGTTACCGGTGGCGCGGGGTTTATTGGTTCTAATATAGTAGATATGCTTATTGCGGGTGGGCATGCTGTTTGCATTTTAGACAACCTGTCTTCTGGGAAAAGAGAGCATGTTAATGACAGCGCAACGTTCTATGAAATGGACATTTCGGACGATGTTGAAAGGAGTATAAAAGATGAGGGAATCGAGTGCATAATCCACCATGCAGCTCAGGTGCAGGTGCGAAGGTCAATTGAGGACCCAGTGCTTGACGCTAGAATTAATATTCTGGGGTCATTAAACCTCCTAAAATCCTGCCCAGATGTAAAAAAATTTATTTTTGCCTCCTCTGGCGGCGCAATTTATGGCGAACCCGAGTATAACCCCGCTGACGAATCACATCCAACTAGTCCCCTTTCCCCATATGGAGTATCAAAGCTGGCATTTGAGAAGTATTTATACACATATGGCGAGAGTTATGGCCTCGACTACATCTCACTTAGATATGGAAATGTCTACGGACCGAGGCAGGACCCTTATGGAGAGGCAGGGGTAGTTGCAATCTTTGCAAATCGGATGCTAAAAGGGGAGCCCCCAACCATCAATGGAGATGGCAACCAGACCAGGGACTTTGTGTATGTCGAAGATGTCGCAAGAGCAAATCTTTGCGCCTTAAAAAAATCTCCAAAAGAAAGGGTAATTAATATTGGAACCGGAATTGAGGCATCTGTAAATGAGATATTTGGATCTATCCAAAAGTCACTTGAAACAGACATTACGCCAATAAATGGACCCGTCATTAAAGGGGAGGTTGAAAAAATTTGTCTCGATGTTTCGCGGGCAAAAAAAGAGCTGGATTGGCAATCTGAGTTTAGTATAGAATCGGGGATAGGAAAATACCTGGAGTATCTAAAATCTACTTTTTGACCGTGTCTACGTACTTTTGCTTCTTTTTGCTTTTGAATGCTGAAGAAAGGCTAAGTAGATACCTCCCCTCTTCACCGGAAATGATTACCGGGTCCTGCATCATTAAAGAGCCCACATCGATATCGTAAGTGCCATCTTCGACCTTTACGTTCCAAATCTTCTTTTCGTCCTCCCCTGCTTCTCGCACTTTCTTTTTTATTTTAAGCTCTTTTGCCTCAGCGTCAGTGATTTTTCTAAAGTATAAAAAGTACCCGTTTCCGCACTTGCAGCCTCTTAAAATATTTTCTGAACCGTCTTCATATACTTCCCCGCACCTTGTACATTTGTGTGGCATTTTTAACCCTTTTTCTTTTTAACCTTTTTTTTGGTTTTGCTCTTCTTCTTTGGCTTGGCCTTCTTTTTTGGCGCCTCGATTTTTGCAAGCACGGATATGCCATTTGGGTCCCTTTTTATTGCTTCCACCATCCGTGTGGGCCCGACTATCGTCATACCGCTTTTTTTACCGGAGATGTAGCTGGCTAGTTTGTCCCTAAGGCCAGACGGCGAGTGGTCAATTCTGTAAAATTCTATACCGTGAAAATCCTTGGCATCTATCTCCCTCATCGTAGTTTCGATTAACTCGGTCTCCTCCTGCGGGGTAAGGCCCTCCTCCAAAACCACGATAACGTTATTTTTTATCTTTTGGAGTATGAAGTCGATCTTCTCTATCGACCCTTTCGTTTTGAGAAAGTCGGATGATACGAAGTCCAATTGAATCTTCATTCCAACACCTCTAAGTCAAATGCTCCTTTATGGCCTCGTAGAGTTTATCAACGTTTTCACCTGTAGACGCAGATATCGGAACTACTACATGCTGTGGAAAGGCGTTTTCTATTGAGCTTGGGGATGCACCGGGAAGGTCTATTTTGTTTGCCACGATTATTGCAGGGATTCCTCGAGCTTCTAAATTTCCAATTATGGTCACATTTATCTGGGTGTATGGGTCCAGCGCAGAGTCCATGACAACAAGTATTGCATCCACATCGTCAAGCCACTTTATAGCCTCTATTATGCCTTTTGTGGCCTCCTTTGCCCGCTCTTTTGCCTCACTTTCATCCATGCCAAATTCCTTGAAGCTCTTGAAGTCAACCTGCGTTGCAATCCCTGGCATGTCCACTATGTTCATATTGAGGTTTCCGTTGTTCGTTTCCACCCGGATATTTTCAATCTTCTGGATGTGCCTTGTCTCATGAGGGATTTCGGAAACCGTGCCCACCTCTTTTCCAAGCCAGTCGAGAGAAATTTTGTTTGCAAGCGTGGTCTTCCCCGCATTTACAGGGCCGTAAAAACCGAGCTGAATGTGCTTTTTCCTCTTGAAAAATTTGAACAATTTGAAAAGTCGCTTCTTAAAATTTTTCATTTAGGCACTCCGTTGAAACAAATTGCATATTCAGCTATATAAGCTATATGGGATTGTTTCTTGTGGAAATGAGAGGGCATGTACTTTAAGTTTTCTAGCGATAGAATTTCAGTAGTTCGTAAAGTACCTGTGTAAATCCGCCTAATAACCATTCCCGAGCACTGATTCTACTTTGGCATGCTCTTTTTTGTCAAGCGGGGAACTGCAACAAGTCCAGCAAATTCCCAACTCAAGCGAAAAGTCCTTACAACCCCTCATTTTTCCAGCATTTCTCGAGGGAGTCATGCCGGGATGGCAACGTCTTCAGCGAATCCAAGGGTGTCCTCAATAGCCCTTGCCACCTGCCTGAGCATGGTTTTGAACCTCCACTCGACAAGCTGTCTTCCGCCCTGCCGCCTAATGCTGACATAGAGCCAGTGGAAGTATATCCAGAGGTTCATGAGCAGGAAGCTAAAAGCGATATAGAGCAGGCGAAGAACGGGGCTCCTGGACGTCGTTCTGGCTCTGGCTGTATTCATCAGCCTGTAGCTCGTTTCGATGCCGAAACGCTTGCGGTACTCTTTGTGGGTCTTGCCTGCAGGGACATTGATGCCGGAAACTACAAAGGCGAAGAACTCCATCCCCCTG
>JAZFTU010000125.1:0-6011 GCA_036446855.1 Hydrothermarchaeaceae archaeon (SeqCode)
TGTCGAAATCCTTTCAAACAGCGGATTCGAGAACGGCTTTGAAGGCTGGCGTCCACGCGCCAAATGGAGCATCGACAGCGAGGAAGCCCATTCGGGCAATAAGAGTGTCGTGCTGTACGGTACCGTAGATCCCGCTCATGATGCAAGTGCCTATCTTGATACGAAAATATATCGCGGCATCCTAAAGCCGAATACGTCATATCGATTTTCTGCATGGATAAAAGGAAATGTAACGGATGCGATTTCTGGACGGTTTAGATTATATAGCGGTGCAACCATAACTTCCAGAGCAGTAGTTTTCACATCAGACAATAAATACTATAGTAATTGGACCTACTCCGAAGGAATAATTACGACGCCTCGCAACATCAGTGGCAATTTTTGGATTAGATTCTACGGCGGGGGAACTCCCGCAGTTTGGATCGATGACGTCTCTCTCACAGAAGACATCTATGAGTCTTCCGGCACGCTGACATCGACCGTCACCACCATAAAAAATCCAATTGTTTCCGTTACGCCGGCGTGGAGTTCAACAGAACCGGAGGACACGGATATCGCAGTCGAAGTTTCGGTTGACAACGGTACTACCTGGAAAGAAGCAGAGAATGGAGTGCCGATTAGCTACGCATTTGACGAGGCAAACAGGCACCTGCTATACAAGACATTTTTCCAGACAGACGATGTCCACCAGTCGCCGGTTTTACACGATATTACCCTGACATACGAGGAGCAATCATCCGCGCAGCGTCCCGCGGGGCTCGTAGCCCAAGCGCCGGTCGAGCGTGCGGGCATAAATGCGGAACTCGTTTCAGACGTCAAGTTGAGCAAATATGGGGCCAAAAGCGGAGAGGTGGAGGTGACATACGCCGTGAAAAATACCGGGCCGCTTGCCATCGAGAGCTATTTGACTATAGACGACGTTAGCCTGGGCAACAAAAGCGTAAAGACGCAGCTTTTCGCGGCATATCCCAGGATGCCCTACAAGATAGAGCCCGGTGAAACCATGAATTTCAAGCACACGTTCACGGTAAGCGGGAGCGCGCCCGCCGGCAGGTACAGGTAGAGGGCGATGTGGGAACAAGATTTAAAGAAGTGGGCAGGCCCTTACAACAAAGAAGGGAAAGGAGAGGCCGTAAATATGGAGATCGTAGAGTAAATGAGAGTGATTACGGTCATTCCAGCGCACAATGAAGAAAAGACCATCCAGGAGGTCATAAGAGGGGTAAAAAAATACGTAAGTGACGTCATCGTTATAGACGATGGTTCCACAGACAACACCGCCAGAATCGCCAAAGAGGCGGGTGCCGCCGTTATAACGCACGTCATAAACAGGGGCGTGGGCGCCGCACTTAGAACTGGATATAACGTTGCATTCATGGAGGGTTTTGACTATATAATCCAGATCGATTCTGATATGCAGCACAATCCAGAGTTCATACCTGTACTTTTGGAGACTATCCAGGATGGAAATCATGACGTGGTAATCGGAAGCAGGTTCCTAAACGTGAGCCACAAGGACTACAATCTCATCAGAAGGGTGGGCATCACTTTCTTTACGTCCCTTGTAAATCTGCTAGGTTCCACCAACATAACAGACGTTACCTCAGGATACCGGGTTTACAGGGTCAAGAGTCTTAAAAAAATAGGAAAATCGCCAGACAAACACTGGGCAGTCGAACAGACGTTCGAGTTTGCCAGGAGGGGAATGAAGATCAAGGAGATATCGATAGAAATGCCCCCCCGCAAAAAGGGGAAATCGCAATTCAATCTGAAAACATTTATTATGTACCCCGCAAGAATGATTGAAACGATACTGAGGGTTTTGTTGTTCAGGAGGTAATGGAATGATAAGAGGGATCCAGGTGGTCGGGCTTTTAGTCGGCTTGATGTTCCTGTACCAGAGCTACAGACTGGTGAAGGAGAAAAAGGAAGACGTAGGAGGATTTTTGCTCTGGTCCACAGTTGGGGCGGGCGTTATAGTCGTGTCGATCCACCCGGGCGTTTTTGATTACCTTTTGACCATATTGCAGATGAAAGAGAGGCCGTTTGCAATATTTACCGTCGGCATTCTGGTGGCATATCTGTTATTATTCCAGACGTTCAAGCTGCTTAGGACCTTGAGCGAGAACGTGTCGAAATTGAATGAGAGCATGAGCATACTGAGGTATGAGATGGAAAAGGGAAAAAAAGGTCAATAATCCTATGGCCTATTTCCCAGCGTCAGCATCAGATAAAACGCATAACTAGCGATTAAAGGCGAGAGCGTCAACAGCCGTGCAACGATTAGGGCACCTCCCATTACCACGGGGTCGTATCCCATAAATACAAAGAAGCCCAGGGAACCGACCTCCCTGCTCCCAAGGCCCATCGGAATGAAGCTGATTACCCCGACCAGCTGCCCCATGGCAAGACCTGCAAACAAAGTGAGGACATCAATTTCGATGTAGATGGACATAAAGGCTATGTAGATGGCGCTGTAAGTTAATAGACGCATGACGAGGCTTAATGCAAAACACACAATGACAATCTCAAATTTAAGTCCGTGTTTTAGCGTTTCGATATAATTGTCCCTGTTTTTTGCGACCATGTCCGCGTTTTTTCCGGTGACTATCCTGGCGATTCGCTCTGTGGAAATTTTACTTAGGGACAGTGCGATAAGGGCCCCAAGGAGGCTAAATAGGATAAGTATACCTGCAAATAGCTCAACCTCGTAAATGAAAAGCAGCGACAGTGCAAGTGGCAGTAGGATCGTTATAAAAACGTCGATCAGGTATTCTGTGCTGACCCCTGCAAGGACTCTCGTTTTGTCGCTGTCTTTCATAAATAGCATCCTTGAGGCATCGCCCACCTTCCCTGGGGTTAGGAGAGATACAAAAAAGCTGGCTCCGGTGTATTTGAGAGAGTCGGTAAGCGAGAGCAGGGCTATATCCATTTTCCTTGCAACGTAGGCCCACCTTACTGCGCGCACCGCCAAAATGGAGCTGCTCATCAGAAATGCAATAACCAAGTAAGGATAGTTGATTTTTTCTTTCAGGTTTCCCAGGGAACCTACGACATCCAGTTTCCATATGTACAACATTAATATCAGGATGCCGATGAGCAGTTGTATCTTTCTGATTTTCATGTGAAATCATATCCTGCCAAGGGCCTTTAAATCCCTTATCTCATTTCTTATCCGCCCCTTCTCGTCTTTGCCCCTGTACCTTATCGGGGTTTTTGCCAGGAAGGATTCTTCAAATATCTCTGTTAAAACCTCCCCATCCATGTCGGCGGGAACCGGCACGCCCATGATACCGAGTATGGTCGGCACGATGTCGATGATATTCGCACCCTGGATTTCTGCACCTTTTTTGATGTTTCGACCCTTCATTATGAGGGTCCCGTTCATCTTGTGGTTGCCAGACGTCATCCGCGTCGGCGGGGCAACGAGCATATTCGAGGCGAATTCGAAATATCGCGTGGTTATGTATTTCATGTCTCTTGAGAGCAGCAGCAGGTCCGGCGCTTGCTCAAGATACCCCCCGGAATATATCTCCTCTCTTTTATAAACCCTGTCTATTATCTTCTCGCCGCTTTCGGGGTCCTTGAGTTTGTACAACTCACCGATGATAAACTCCCGCAGTTCCCCGTACTCCCTGCCGGGCTCGACAATGCCTCTGGGTTCTCTTCCCTTCACGTTGATAAATATCTGGCCGAAATTGCCGGTGGAATATGCCTTTGTCAAAGACCAGTCTATATCCAGAAAAGAGATGAATAATTTTTTAAGCATGTCCACAGACCTCTGTGAGGTGGCAACTGACTTCTTGCCGTGTTTTGCGAATCCTACAAGGGCAGACAGTTTGAATATGTTGTTTAACACCAGCCCGTGTCTAAATAACCAGTATTTGATTCGAGTCGACCTGTTCTTCTTGAGTTTCAAAAGCCCGATATCTTTTAACCAGTTGTTAAGATACAGGCTTTTGTGCACCGGCCCAAAACCGTGGTCAGACATTATTATCACCGTAGTATCCTCGTCGAGACGTTCGAGTATTTCCCCTATATTTTCGTCTATCTTCTGGTAAATCCCCTCGATCACGTTCCCATATTTTTCGGCCTCTTTGGCATCATATTCCGGGTGGTCAGGGTCCATGTACTTCCAGAACCAGTGGGACAGTATGTCGGTCCCCCCGAACACAGTCATAAAAAAATCCCACTCGTACTTTTCCATAAGATACAAGGTGGCCCCCATGGTCTTTTCTGTGACCTCGTAAACGCTTTCGATGAAGACGTCTTCTTTACCGGGAGTGTATATCTCGTCAGGATGCAGCTTGAAGTTGCCGAATCTCTCCTCCAGCTCTAAAAGCAGCGTTCGCGGATGGACAAAACCTCCCTTTGTATCGGGCGTGGGAAAACCAGTGATCATAAAGGCATCGACATTCTCGGAGGGATACGTGACAGGAATATTTATCAAGCCAACCTTTTTCCCTGCGTCGTTTAGGAGATTCCATACCGCCTTTCCGTCGCGGGACCTCGAATTGACCGGCACCTGGTCATAGCTGCCTTCCCCGCGTTCCATAAAGTCAAAGACGTTGTGCTTGCCAGGATTTTTCCCTGTCACAAAAGATACCCAGGCGGGGGCACTAATCGGCAGAATCGTCGAAGTCAGCTCTCCGCTAGCCCCTGCATCCATCAACCTTTTCAATGTCGGGAGCTTGCCCTGCATGACCCATGGCATTATCAAATCAAGGGTGGCGCCGTCCAGGCCTACGACAAAGACTTTTGCATTACACGACTCTCTGGTTTCACTGGCGTCCTGCATACGTTACAATATGCAAGACGTCTCTTAAAATTTTCTGGATAAATATATAAGAACCTTCAACTTCATTATTCTTTAGAGTAAAAATGGGTGTGGTCATCTGAGCATTGATAAGAAGTATTATAGAGCAATCATCTTATCTATTTTGTTGGTATACACTGTAATTTTCGTTCTAAAATATGTCTTTGCCGGTCCAAGCGATGCCTTTCTTGTAGAATTTAAAGATTCCAAACATTTTATACGGTGGGTCATACTATCCGAGTTTATAATTGCGTCCGTGTTTTACAAATATGTCAAAAGGGAGCAGTTTAAAGACCTCATCATAGTTTCCCTGCTCAGCCTTATAATCATCACCTTTGCACTCTACAACGGGGTCCTTGAGCTACAGGGGTCCCCTAGAGGGGACCACCGTTTTTACATGGCACAGTCACAGAAGGTTTTGGAGGGCCACTTGCCATGGGAATCTCCATTTTACCAGGGGGAGTTGACTCCTTATCCCTATCTGTATTTCACGATCGTTGCCGTGGTATATTCCCTTGTCTCAACGGTTTACACCATCTCTCTTGGAAAATTCTATATTATTTTGGGCGTTTTGATCAGGGCGATATCTCCTTTTGTCATGTACTGGGCTGGAAAGAGGACGTTCAACAGATACGTGGGCCTCCTCGCGGCGTTCTTGACACTATTATTTTTCGGCAATGATTACTGGGCGGGTCCGCACTGGATATCTGCAATGTTAACCACATTGACCCTGGTTTGGTTCCATGAGGGGAAATATCTAAAGTCTGGTCTGGCCCTCGGCATGATTATTCATGTCTATTATATCTACGCATTTGTAACTTCCATAGCGATGATTTTATACAGACTTTTCATTTTTTATTCAGTAGAGGAGGAACTGATATCTAAAAACATTGGGGCGCTCGCAAGGACGTTTTTGACAGCAGAGCTTGTCAGCCTCCCATTTACATTGCCACTAATTTTAAAATATTTGCCGGGCGTCATCCCGATTTTGGTTCTTTTGACAATACTACTCGTCTTTTTTTCCAGAGAGGTTAAAATCAACGCCAAGATATCGGAAAAAAAGATTTTGGCGCTGGGAGTGATTACACTGTTACTTTTTTTGAGTCTGCTACCGCTAGCCGCAGACAATCTCCCTAGTAGGTCCGTTGAATATACTGCAGATAACTTTTTTAAAAAATATAACCCTGGCTACATG
>JAZFTU010000126.1:0-17498 GCA_036446855.1 Hydrothermarchaeaceae archaeon (SeqCode)
TATAGCTGAGGATGAACCAGATGAATTTGGTAAATCAATCGTGACTCTGAGAGGTAATTGGTATAAAAATTATTATCGAGAAGCACAGGGATTCAGGGACAATGATGATGAATGGGACATTTTAACATATTAACCAATCCCACACAACTTTTTTTATTCTCGCCCTTCCCGGATTGTATACTGGACAATCAAAAAACAGACTAGGATAACCCCGGTTACGATGAAAAATATAAGGTTGGTGGGCGCATCGCCAATCAGTGCCTCGTGCCACAATAAATCAGGCATTTTATCCCTCCTTGCAGGCCATATCACATGACGATTTGGATATCTGGTGCTCCTTTTCTGCGTGCTCGCAGCACTCGTCCAAGGTGCCAAAAGTGGCCCCGCACAGCTCACATTCGCTTCCTTTGGAAGCCTCTACCTCAGTCTCAGCACCAGCCGGGACGCATGCCATGTCGCATGACGCCTTTGTTATCTGGTGCTCTGTTTCTGCGTGCTCGCAGCACTCGTCCATTGTTGAAAACTCTGCACCGCAAAGGTCGCACTTCGCAGGTTCTTTCGCCTCCCCAGCACTAGGCGCCTCCGCTGAAGAAGCCTTGGTCTCAGGAGAAGGCACATCAGCCTGGGCACTTTCTCTCTCCATTTCTAGGGTTTCCCCAACATCAAGCTCAATTAACGGGAAGAACTTGGAAAATAGCGTAAATAAAAGCGCCCCGAGAGAAAGCACGCCGATAAAAAGGGACCATTCGACCCAGGTGGGACTATACACCCCGATCGAAGTTGCAGGAGAAAGAAATGTGCTTCGGGTCACAGGGTCTATTACGGGCGTTGGGAGAAGCTGGCGCGTGAGCGGCGGCACGACAATTAGAAGCCTTTTCAGCCACAGCCCAGGCACTATGAGCATTGATGCGATAAAAATTCCCTTTATGTTGCGCGTTTGCGGGATCACCAGTAGGAAAAAAGGCACAGCCGTAAAAATGATTAAATATGCCCACCAGAGGGTGGAAAACTCCCCGAAGAATAATGCGTTTGATACCACCTGCTCCGGGTGCGGCCCCGCGTATCTAATCGTTAATTGCTCTGATACGATGAAATACACATAAAAAAGCAAAAATATCCTTAGAACGTTTGCAAGCCCGATGAAAATTTTTTCTTTTATAAATTCCTCCCAGCCGAAGATGCGCCTTGCGATGGCAGCGATTATTATAACGCCGGCGATGGCGGAGCTTAATGCCGCGCACAAAAAGTACACAGGCAAAAGTGCGGTAAACCACCCGGGCTGGGCAACCTGGAGCCCGAAGATGAGCGGTATTACTCCCCCGCTGGCCATTACCATTATTGCGAGCAGCGCTATGCCCAGATAGTAGCCCACCCGATCATTTACTTCCTTTTCCTTTTGGGTGCCCTTGTACCCTGCCGCAAGAAACTTGTATATGCCCCGTCCAGGAAATCTCTTGATGAGTGCAGGCATGTCTTTTCTTAACCCGAGATACATGAACGTTACGCTGCCCATAAAGTAGATGGTTATTATTATGACATCCCAGACGAGTGGAGACTGCCATCTCCCGTACCTGAGCAGGTTAAGAACCCTGTCCGGCCGCCCCAGGTCAAACGTTATCATAATCCCTGAAAGCATCAGGCTGATGATTGTAAGGAGCTCTCCTATCCTTGCCACCGGCCGGTAATTTTCGAGCTTAAATACGCTTACAGCCGCAGATATGGAAATTCCCCCGTGGGCAATACCAACAAAGAAGATGAAACTTGCTATATACAGGCCCCAGTAGACAGGCTCGTTCATGCCAGTTACGCCGAGTCCCTGCGATAGCTGGATGTAATAGGCATAGGAAAACCACCCGAGTATTGCAAGGAGTATACCGATAAACAGGTAAAATGAGCTTCCAGTGCTGGTAATCGGCCTTAGAATTTTGTCTTCAAGTTCACCCATTCTCTCTTACCTCAGATAATACACCGACGGGCGGGTATTGAATTCCTCAATCAGCCTCAGCCATTTTCTTTCTTTGAGGATTTTTGATACCTCGCTTTTGGGGTCTCCCAGATCCCCGAACTTTAAAGCCCCGGGGCAGGCGGCGACGCATGCGGGCTTTAATCCCTTGTAGACCCTGTGGATGCAAAAATTGCACTTTTCTATGACGCCTGCGGGACGCGGGATTTCTATTGCATCCGGCTCAAGCGGGACCTCCTTCCCCAGTAATTTCCAGACCTCCTCAACCTTTGCCCACGACTCCCTTCTTGTTTTTTCAATTTCGCTTTTTGTGGGCTGCTTCCAGTTAAAGTAGCGGGCGCCGTATGGGCATGCCACTGCGCACAGACGGCATCCGATGCACCTGGCATAATCCACAAGGACAATCCCGTCTATCCGCTTGAAGGTTGCGCCAACGGGGCATACCTTAACGCACGGCGGATTTTCACAGTGCATGCATGGACGCGGAAGCCTCTCGGCAAAGGATATCTCCTCGCTTTCGATGACATACATCCAGTATGAATTAGGGGGCGTGATGTTTACCGTCTTGCATGCGTGCATGCACGAATTTAGGCCGTCGCACTCGCTTGTCTCCTCGCATAATTTGAGGTCTACCGTCATTCCAAATTTTGTGCGAGAAGCCCCTGCCCCAAAAATCTCGGAGCCCTGAACGAGACTCCCCGCGCGAGTGCCTAGAACGGAAGCTCCAACAGCAGCCCCGCAAATCTTAAGGAACTTTCTCCTCGAAACGTTGGCATCCATCGTATCACTCTACTTGATTGCTCTTAGCGGGTCATTTAGCGGATGGCATTTGGTGCAGTGGGTGTCCCTGTGACACGAAAAACACTGCCTTTCTTTGATATCTTCGGTCTCTATGATATCCTTCATCCAACGGTGGTGGTGAACGCCTTCAGTGACATTCCTGCTCCGGAATATACTGATAAATTGCGAAATGTCGGTTGTGTCCCGTGGGGCCTTGCTCAGCTTTACCCCTGCAAACTCGTGGCAGTCATTGCAAAACTTGGCCTTGTGGCAGTTGTCGCACTGGGCGACCTTTGGCTTAAAGTCCAGGTAAAATGACACAAAATCCATGTGCCTTGCCCGCCATATCGACAGGGTCTCCTCACTCCCTATGAACTGGTCATCGGGGCCCCTTATTTTCTCGCCGGTTTCTGGATCTATCGGAACCTCGGCCTTTTCAAGCACGGGCCTGTTGTCCTCAAGACCCGTTGTCGTATTATACCAGAAGGGCAAAAGGAAAACTACGATAAGTATAACGAGGCCCGGTATTACATACGATTTGTTGTACATTTTATCCCTCCTTGCAGGCCATATCGCAGGCCGATTTAGCTATCTGGTGCTCTTTTTCTGCATGGTCGCAGCACTCGTCCAAAGTGCCAAACGTGGCACCGCACAGCTCGCATTCGCTTCCGCCATCTCCTCCGGACTCGGATTCTGCGGGAGCCGCAACAGGTGCTGGCTTTGGTGCCGATTCCCTCTCAAGGACAATCGCATTTCCCACAAGCTCGTGGACTCCGCCGACGCCAGCAGTAATCCCATAGTGCTCTAAAAGCGGCGGGTGTGCGGCCTTGCATATCGCACATATCAGGGCCACGTAGTCAGCTCCCGTCTCTTTTATGGCCATCGCCCTTGGAAGAGCGCCCTTCATCCGAAGGTCCATTATCTCTTCAGTGAGAAGTCCTCCGCCAGAACCGCAGCAGTAGCATCGTTCCTTGCTGGCTTCAGGCTTCATTTCCACGTAGTTGTTGCAGACATTCTTTAATATGTACCTCGGCTCCTCGGTAAGGCCCATCCCCCTTGCAGGGTTGCATGAATCTGCAAAGACCACATTGTACTTGTCGTTTTTGCTCGGGTCCAGCTTGAGCTTGTTATGCTTGATTAGGTCAGCGGTAAATTCACATATATGCACCAGAGGGACTCCAAAATCGGTGCCGGTTGTTGGAGATTTTGTATCGAGATAATCAAACTCTCCGTGCATGGTATTGAAGTACTGGTGCCACCCTCTCCACTGGTGCCCGCATTCACCGCCGATTAAAAGCTTTGCTCCAACCCTCTTTGCCTCGTCAGAAATTCTCTTGAGCACCTTTTTTGAATCGTCGTATGAAAAGAACAATCCAAAGTTCCCGCCCTCGCTTGCATAGGTGGATACCGTATAGCTCAGGCCTATCTGATGGAACATCTTGGCCCAGCCGATCATCGTGCCCCAGTGATAGGGGCTGAAATACTCGGCAGAAGGCGGGATAAACAGGACGTCCACACCCTTCTTGTTTATGGGTATTTTTACGTCCACCCCGGTTTCGTCCTTTATCTCTTCTTCTGCGACCTCTATTGTCCTGTAAAATGCCTTTGGCGGGATTCCCAGGTTATTTCCGGTGACGTACAGCTTTGCGATTACCTCGGTTATGTACTTTGTCGAGATGCCAATTGATGTGAGTAGCTCCCTTGCCATGGAGGTTATCTCGGCAGTGTCTATCCCGTACGGGCAGAAATACGAGCAGCGCCTGCACATCGAGCATTCGTAGTAGTAGCTGTAAAACTCTTTTATTACGTCCTTGGTAAGTTCCCTTGCGCCCACAAGCGAGCCAAAAAGTCTCCCGCCTATCGTGTAATATCTCCTGTAAACAGAACGCAAAAGCTCCTGCCTTGCAACAGGCATGTTTTTCGGGTCCTCTGTTCCCAGGAAGTAGTGGCACTTGTCTGCGCATGCCCCGCATCTCACGCATATATCCAGGTAAAGTTGCCAGGAGCGGTATTTCTTTGTGAGTTCACCGAGCTTTTTAATAAAAATCTCCTTCCAGTCGGGTGGAAGCTGAAATTCCTCAAGCGTCCTGTCCTGGGAAAATGGGAGACCCATGGGGTCTGTGTCCTTCTTCTTTGCAAGCCAGCACTTGTAGTCCTTTCCGGGAAAAGTTGTGTCGATTTTCATTCTTCCACATCCTTTAATACACCTTGAGGGTGGGAGCCGCTTTCATATCTATCCCGATAATCTTTCCATGGCTCTGCACCCACGGGGTAGTCCCATGGGTTGACGTGCTTACTTAGCCGGGGGTTGTTGATTTGATTTCTCGTGGGGCTGAAGAAAATTCCCGGCGCGTGCATGAGCTTACTGAAGGGGAAGTATGCAAGGAGAACGCATACGAGTAAAAAGTGCACAAAAAAGAACCAGTGGAAGTCTATTTCCATTGGACTTAAGGAAAATATGCCGAGCATGAAGGCCTTGACCTCTATGATATCCGGCCTGATGCTGGAGGCAAGAATGTTTCCGCTGATGATTATTGCCAGAAGTAATAGGAGCACGAAATAATCTGGTATGATGGATATGTACCTCATCTCCGGGTTGACAAATCGTCTGATCGTAAGGTAGAGGAGGGCAATTACTATGAGGATTCCGGTGTATTGAATCCCTGGCATGAGGGTCCCGACAGGATCAAGTACCCTGATTGTCGCAATAAGGGGGGGGACCGGCTGGAGGAACAGGCGAAAATGCCTGATTAATATTAAAAAGAATGAAATATGGAAAACCATGGACCCCAGCCACAGCACTCTGTTGCTTCTAATCTCGTTTGTGGCAAGGTCGTACCGGGTATTTCTCCAGAGACTTTTGAACAGGAAAACTTCTGAGGCCATTCTAAGGATTACCGCAAATCTAGTTTTGGGGTTATCCATATAGCCACTCCCTGTCGTAGGGATATTTAACGGGACCGGCAAGTTGGCCCATCTGATGATTTTATGTATAAAACCAATGAAAAATATAGCAAATGCTAGATAGAATACTATTGCATACACCATTGCTCCAACCATATGTTTACCTCCGATTTTACAGGAGGTGAATGGTTTTTTATAATTTATATGCTTTTTGGATTGTTTACATTTTGAGCACAATAATGCACAACCGGTTAAGAAAAGTTTAAATACGTTAATTTAGCTTTTATAATGAAAATCCCAAAAGGAGGACTCAAATGGTAACGATAACAATAGACTTTGCAGCGTGTGAGGGGTGTGGAACATGTGAGGCCCTGTGCCCCGATGTGTTTGAGATAAAAGACGAAAAGGCGTGGGTTTTAAAGGAGGAAGGAAGCGACGACTGCGACCTTGCAGATGCAGTTCAGAGCTGTCCCACTGAAGCTATACTAGTAGAAGGACTTGACGTAAAATTCGAGAGAAAGTCTCCAGGTTAGAGACTGAAAACCCGTGGTCGATTTTTCCTTGCACCGTATAAGGCGGGGCAAGGTAATCTATTTTTTATGGGGATGGGGGACAACGACAAGAGGCACTTTGAGACCGGGAAGCCTCCTTAGAACGCCCTCTGTCTTGCTTCCGACAAGCTGCCTTTCTAAAAAGTTCTTTCCGTAGGCCCCCATCACAATCAGCAGGATATCAGATCTTTCCTTTGTAAGGGCGATTATTTCCTTGTCGGGGCTCCCCTGTCTTACTTCCCCTTCGGCATTTACGCCCATACTTCTTGCGTTATTGACGCTTCTCCCAACTATCCTTTTTGCCCTCTCTTCCAATTCCTCTTTTAGTTTCTGTTTTATGGAAACCCCGTGGAATACTGTGGCTATGCTGAAATTTATCACGTTTAGAACGATGAGTTCGCTATCATACATTTTTGCAAGTTTGACAGCGTAGTTTAGGGCATTATCTGAAGCCGGGGAACCATCTGTTGGAACGAGTATTTTATCTGTCATTTTTTTTTAACACATTCATATTTCAAGTTTACTCAACAACGTATATATCGAAATTTCTAGCTTTGTCTATAACTGTCTTGGTCACGCTCCCGACAAAGATCTCGTCTATCTTTGACTTGCTCTTCTTTCCCAGTACTATGGTTGTATATTCTCCTCTTTTTGCCTCTTTAATTATCTCTTTTGCAGGGTCTCCTATCTTCGTTTTTCTTTTTACCACTCCCTTTTTAATCCCGTGTCCTTCCAAAATCGCTTCTGCCTCTTCAAATAATTTATTGAACCTGTCTTTTCGAATCCTGTCCACCTGGTCGACGACGTCTCCATGCACCCCCTCATCCAGCACCCATTTGGCTTTATCTGAAGCAGGGTCAACATGCAATAGAGTTATGTTGGAAATACTCTTAAATTTACTGGCAATGCACGCTATGTGCTCTATTGCTCTTTGAGAGCTTTCCGAATCGTCCACCGCAATGAGGATTTTTGGTATAGGGCATTGTTCATTCATATTCCTACCTCCACGAGTAATATCCATACCGTGGCTATTGCCACCGTTACTATCATGACTGGCATGCCTACCTTAAGGAACTCAACGAATTTAAATTGATACCCTGCCCTTTCTGCGAGGCCAATGGTAACAACATTCGCACTTGCCCCAATGTACGTGCCGTTCCCTCCGAAGCATGCCCCAAGAGCGAGGGCCCACCACAATGTGTTGCCAGCGCCCAGGGTCTCCGAAAGATACATCACTATGGGCAGCATAGTAGCGGTGAAAGGTATGTTGTCTATAATGGCAGAGCCAAATGCAGAGACCCATATTATGAGCACCACAGCCACTATTATGCTCCCTCCAGATAGATTTAGCACGCCTCTTGCAATCAGGTCTATTGCCCCCGACTCTATCGTTCCTCCGACCATTATGAAGAGCATGATAAAGAACACCAGCGTGGGCCACTCCACATGGTCTAGCACCTTTACGATGTTTTGCCTGCTTATAATCACTAGCACAGAGGCCCCAATGAGTGCAGGCACGCTAACTTCCATTGTGTCCCCAAGATAGTCGACCAGGCTGCCGTGCATTGCAAAGAGGAAGACAACAAGTGTTAAAACGACCAGGCAGTGCTTTAGTAGCTTCATGTCTGTGATCTGGTACTTTTCCTCCAGTTCCTTCAAAATCTCATCAACGTTCTCAATATTTGCCTTCGCATACTCCTTGCCGTAATAGAACCTCATCATCCCTATAAAAACTACCATCGATATTATGACTACGGGGGTAAGTGCGAAAAGGAACTGGTTGAAGGTTAGACCGGCATAGGAGCCTATCATTATGTTCGGCGGGTCCCCGATCAACGTTGCTGCGCCCCCTATGTTGGAAGCAAGGATTTCAGGAATTAAAAGCGAAAAAGGCGAGATTCTCAAAACCAGGGCAATCTCGATAGTGATGGGCGTAAGGAGCAGCATTGTTGTAACGTTGTCTATGACAGCAGAAAGTAGAGCTGTAACAACCATCAATATCACCGCCAGCCGCCATACGTTGCCCTTTGCCATCGCATAGGATTTATAGGCCATCCACTGAAAGATGCCCGTCTCCTTCATCACGGCAACAATTATCATCATCCCCATCAGGAGGAATATGACGTTCCAATCGACGTGCTGCATGGCGCTTTCGAAGGAGAGTATGTAGTAGTCGTTATTCATTGTGCCAATCGTGTAGGTTATGATAAGCATTAGTGCTGCCCCAAACATGGCTGCTATTGTCCTGTGCAAGACTTCGAAGCTTATTAATACGTAGATAAATATCAGTATAATCGCAGATACGTAGAATGCAGGGCCCATCTCCCTGTACAGCAGCACGGGGTCAAGATAGGCATAATACTTCCCGTCCTCTTTTAAAAATTTTTTTACCTCTACCTTCCGGGTTCTAAAGCTCGGTTTTGATATCTCCAGCTCTATCACAGATTCCTCTACGTTATCTACCCGCAAACCGAAGCTATAGCCGCCATCTGAAGCGGTCTCTGTTTCCCCTTTATGCTTCCCCGTAAATACATCAATGACCTCCCGCTCTTCGCCATTGACATAGGCCCGTACTATGACACTTGGAACAGGATAGTCACGGTAATCCTTTACGTGTCCGGTGATTATGACATTTGCATCTCCTGCTGGCGCTTCCTCCGCAGATACGGCCGATGCAAACACAATCATTGCCAGTATTACAAAAGATAATTTTTTCAATCAATCACCCTTAGCTGGAATATCACCATAGGAATTTAAGCTTTACTGCGGTAAGGAAGGTGTGTAGGTCCAGAGCAGAATATCGAAATAAGGCAATACAGAAGAGGATGAGGGATGTCACGTTGTCTATAAACAGAGAAATAACCGTATTCCCTGTCCCGAGCAAGACCAATAGAAGCCAGGGCTTGCCCCTTGCAAGCTTTGCGCATTTAATTGCCACAAACTTAAAAAAATCCGCTTAGCTCCAGCATGCTCGCTATGGCCATCATGCCCAAAAGGAGGCCAATTACGTTGAAATCTATGAAGGAAAATACTTTTCCTTCGTCCAGGAACCCGTAATACTTCCCGACCACGAGCAGCGCCATCGATGCCCCCCGGGCCGAAATCGCCCTGTGCACCTTCCCGCTGAATATGAGAATAAATGCGATTGCTGAAATGACAATTGTAAGTAATACGTGAGTTTCCATTATTGCCCCTGAACCAATTTTATCCGCTACTAACTTTTTTTGTCTGTACAAATACTTTTTCTATTGACCTCTGCCCCCATGAAGATCCGGTATATGACACGTTTAGAAAAGCGAGCTATTTACCCTGGAAAAGTAGCATGATTAACGTGGCCTCCACTGGTCAAAAGTAACCAATTACCTTCAAAACAAATATCAGGGCCCCAAAAGATATGAGAAAGTTGGTCAGTATTACCCCCATATTTAAGGCGAGAAACACCTTCGTGCGATTATCGGGGTTTCTTATCCATTCCTTGATTACGTCTCCCATGGTTTCACCTTAGATTAAAAAAGATGACAAAAGCTAGGACCAGCGAAAGGGCCAAAATCATGACCCTCTGGGTCTTTACGGCTTTTTGTCTCTGGCTCGTAAATGTGTCCTGACATTTTGCCGAGCAGAACACCTCTTTTAATGGGATATTTATCCCACAGTACATGCAGTGTTTGTGGGCGTCCATCACTCCGCCCCCCGGCTATAGAATTCGCAGTTCCGAACTATCAGCACATTGGTCTTTTCATCTGCTAGAACCCTCTGAGAGACATGTCCGAGGAGAAGCCTTCGAATTTTACTCATGCCCCGGGACCCCAGGATAACAAGGTCCATTTCTACAGATTCTTGAAGGATCTTTTCAGCAGGATTTCCAGTCAGGACCCAGCCTTTTGAATTAATCCCAAATTCCTTTTTTAGGATTTCTCTTGCCTCTTCAACTGCCGCCTCTGAGCAGACCCTTCTCTCGGGAGTCGGAGTAACCGAGAGGACATTAACATCAAACCCCAGTCTCTTGACCAGATAGCCGCCGCAATATATGGCCCCCTTGGATGTCTCTGAACCGTCTGTGGCTAAAAGGATCTTCTCTTTTTCCATAACTTCCTTTCTTACGACGAGAACCGGTACCTTCGCATATTCTGCCACCTGATAGGAGACGCTTTCAAAAAGGTGTCTTTCCAGCCCTTTTGCCCCCCGGGTGCCTGTAACCACTAGATGGTATCCCTCTTCAGCCTCCTCTAGGATTTCTCTAGTCGATTCCCCGTCTCTTATGACTGTCCGGACCTCTTTAACACCGCCGGTTTTCAGGATGTCCACCGCCCTCTCTACAAACTCGTCAATCTCTTCTTTGGTCTTTAGAAGGGGAAATTTCTGGTAACGAAACGTCTTTGCCCCCGGATTTACATACAATACGGTGCAATCAATATCCATGCCCTTGCCAAGCCTGCCAACGAACCCTGCGGCATGTTCCCCATAGACCTCACCCCCTATGCATAAAAGAATCTTCATTTTGTTCATCTTTAGACCATCTCTTTTTTTATTTCTTCTGGAGAGAACCCCTCCATTTTTAATACAAATATGGTAGTGAGATTTCGTATCTCAAATGACTTGGTTACGACGTAACCAAGTATGGGGCCCAGGCCAAAAGGCTGTTTTGTAGCAATGGACTGACCTAAAGAGAGATAATACCTATCCAGTGCCATTTCAAAGACTTGTAGTGATCTGCCTTTATCTTCCATATACTTCTCTAGTGCTTCATAGAGTGGCCGATGATATGGTGTGCCCTCAAGGTCGTTTACAATGCGCTCTACATCTGCAGACGAACCCATTTCTGCAAGCCTTGCTGTCGATATTTCATGCCCATATGGGATTAGGTAGGAAGAAACGTCGCCCCCGTATCTAGCGCACCTTAAAACCATCTTTATATTTGTTATGTCAATCTCGGCCCCCAGGAGCTTTTTTATGACACTGGAATCTAAGCTTGGTCGTGTAATCAGGACCTCAATTAGGTCCAGGTATAATTTTACATCCAGTGCATGTTGGAGGGAGAGTAAAGACCCGCTACTCTCAAAATCTGGAAGGGTCCGGGAAAGAGTTACGCCGTAATCGCTTCCTTCAAGTTTTGAGACCACTTCAGGGACGTTTGATGACAGGGTAGTCTCCTTTAAATTCTCGGCATATGGTTCAACCAGCATTTTCTCAATCTCCTCCGGTGGGAGCCCGGCATAAACCCCTATCAAAAGAGTCTTGATGGCCTCTATCTCGAAACGCTTCAAATATCTTTCAAAAAAAGTTTTTGCATCACCCGGCACAAACCCGGCGATTTTTACATAAGTTTCCCTAAGATTCCTGTTTAGCGTTGACTCAATAGAGAGGATGTCATCATTCTTGCTGAGTGCCCTGTAAGTTTCAGTGTATTCGGTTTCCTCCAAAGCGCCCGATATGTTCAGCAAATCCAGCTCTGCAAATTCCTCCAGCTTCCTTTTTCCCAGGAGCATGCTCTGCATAGAGCGAATCTTTGCATTGGGATAGGCATAGGGGGCAATGTCGAGGACCAGCTTGACATTGACGATGATAACGGCCAATCCGAACACTATGGCTATCACTGCCGCAAGGAGCATGAGTGGTTCTACTTCTGCTGCTCTTCCCGCAAGGTTGCTTAATTCTGGGGGCATTTAGAATAATCCTACCCCGAACATTATCAGTATGGCACCTAAAAGCCCAAATATGGCGAAGGTCTCTGACATGACCGAGAGCACCATGCTCTTGCCAAACGTATCTGGCCTTGCCGCGGCCGCCCCGATGCCGCTTGCCGCCGTGATACCCTGGCCTATACCTGAAAGCCCTGCAAAACCCACGGAAATTCCAGCTCCGATGGCAGCAATGCCCGCGGCTAACTCTATCTCCTTAGCTTCACCGCCCAGTAGGCCTGTACCCACCATCAGCAGGATTGCCACTAAAAGACCGTAAATCGCCTGGGTCTCTGGAAGGACTGAAAACACCATGCCCTTGCCGAACATCTCGGATTTTTCAGAGGTCGTACCTATACCGCCGGCAGCGGCGATACCCTGGCCTATCGCTGAAAGTCCCGCAACTCCTACGGCAAGGCCGGCGCCTATGCCGGCAAGCCCTACTGCCATTGACATTTCATTTGGGGTACCTCCCAAAAGGCCTGCCCCCACCATCAAAAGGATGGAAATTAAAAGACCGTAAATCGCCTGGGTCTCTGGCAGGACTGAAAACACCATGCCCTTGCCGAACATCTCGGGTTTTTCGCTGGCTGCTCCTACGGCAGCGCTTGCCGCAATACCCTGTCCAATGGCAGACAAACCAGCAATCCCTGTCGCAAGGCCGGCGCCTATCGCTATATATCCTACCTCAATGGGTACCGCTTTTCCCTCGGTACCGCCCAGAAGACCCCCGCCAACCAGGAGCAGAATGCCTACCAGGAGCCCATATATGGCCTGGGTCTGAGGCAGGGCCTGGAACACCAGTGCAGTACCAAACTTTTTAGGATTCTCAGATATAACTCCGGCTCCAGCCGCACCACAGATGCCTACACCGATACCAGAACCGATACCGGCGGTTCCTATTGCAAGACCTGCGCCTACGGCCACAAGTCCCGTCGCAACATCTACCATTATTTTTCACCTCTTAACCTTGTATAAGTTCTATCAACCTTGAATGGCCTGAATTTATTACCGCCACCCTCATAAAATCTCCCAAAGAACTCCACATAGTGGAGCCGTAGGGAGTGGATGAATGCGCCCATTGTGTTAAGGACAATGTTAAATATGTGGCCCACTACGAAGATGACCGTTGCAATGAGGGGTCCAACGATCTTAATTTCACTGACCATATCAACCATGATATTCACTGCAATAGCAATACCTCCCGTAGCAAGGCCCAGTGCCAGAAGCCGGGTATAGGAAAGGGAATCGCCGACCCACCCGGTAATCCCAAAAAATCCTAAAATTCCCTCAGAGTAGAACAGAAGGCCAATCCCGCTAAAGAGTAATATGGCCCCAAGTGGTTTCGGACCGATAAAATAGAAGAGGAGGCCCAGCTGGAAGAGGAGGAGCCAGAGGTTCTTTGATAGCTTCTTGAGATGGGCACCTTTTTTAAGAGACTCTTTAAGTCCTATTATATTCCCCACGTTCAGGTGCAAAAACCCAAGCGAAAGAGCCATTATAAGGATAACCACCACAGGGCTTTGCCCGTAGTACAGACCTTTGGAGTAGGGGTCAAGCCAGACGGCAGGAAGCGACAGATAGCTGGAAAAAAGGCCCCCTTCGGGAGAAAATAGGTTTCCAAAGTAGCTGCCAAATAGGATGCCCCACAAAATAGCGGAAAACCCTGACAGAGCCAGAACGATACCCAAATCCCTACCTGAAGGGCTGGTCTTTTCAAAGGATTTCATGACCCAGTAACCAATGAGGACAACAACTGCGCCGTAGACGGCATCTGTGAGCATGATGCCAAAGAACAGCAGAAATACAGGCATGAAGAGTACCGTAGGGTCAAACTCATTGTACTTGGGAGGGGCGAACATCTCGGTAAGCATCTCGAATGGTTTTACTTGTTTGGGGTTTTCTAGTAAAACCGGTATTTTTTCCTCATCTTCGTTGCCAAGATCATCGAAAGTCAGAAAAGCGTGCCCCCCGGTCCGCCTCACCAGCAATTCTTTTGCTTCGCAGGTCTTCTTTTTTGGTATGTATCCTTGAAGTAAGTATGTCCTCTGGCTCTTGGCAAACATGGTGGATATATCAAGCCTTTTCTTTTCAATTTCCAGGCATTCCTTTGCAACCAAGACGTCCTGTTCACATCTCAAGCGATGGGTAGAGATCTCTTTCTCAAATTCTTGCCGCTTTTTTTGGAGTTCTTCGAGTTCCCTCGAATACTCGGAAAGGGCATGTCCAGGCGTACCCTCTGCCAGAGGGAGAGAATATTCTATAAATCCTAACTTCTTTGCGGTATTGAAAATATGATGCTTATCTTCAATGAGGCCGCTTAGTATAACAGGGACCCTATCCCCCCCGCCAGAGGCAATGATCAGTGTATTCTTTAGTTCCCTTCTTAGTGCCTTCACGTTTTCGGTTGGCATCTCACCACAAGCCGTTGTGAGGTAGACAGAATCCCCAATGAATTTTAAATCAAAATCGAGTTCTGCAATCTTCTCAAGATTCTGTTTATAAGAGGAGATTTCCTCCATTTCTTTCGACACCGCATCCAAAGAGTCTTTTAGACCATTAACGGGTCCCTCAAGCTCCTCAAGAAGGTTTTGCGCTTTTAAAATGAAGTCCTCTTTTTTACCGTCTTCTATTCTGGCTTTTTCAGGCGCTACCATTTGCCTTCCTGCCTTTCCGGCTTTGAGTGATTTCAATAGGATATTAATCCTTAAAAGTGAGGGAATAACCTCTTTTAATGTTGCATCCCCTCGAACCCTGGACAGAAACTCGGCCTTTTCGTCAAGGTCGGTTACTTGAACATGCCTGAGTTCAACAACTCCCATTTCATGAAGTTCTTTGACAAAGGTATCCCTATAGTCATCCAATACTATGGCACTGAATTTTTTCATCCGGGCAGGAAGAAACATTGTCTTAGTCCTCGAACGTATGTTTTTAGCATACCCGTTTAATAAGTTTCTCACAGGAATTTAAGCCTTGCTGTTATGACATGTTTATTTTTTACATGGGCACGGAACTACCAATAAGGGCACATCGAGTTCAGTTATTCCTCGCAATACCTTCTCGGTTTGGCTGCCCACAAGCCGTCTTTCTACAAAATCTTTTCCATAAGCACCCATCACTATTATGTCTATGTCATCTCTTTCCTTGACAAGAGCAATTATCTCCTCGTCCGGGAATCCATGCCTTACTATCCCTTCAATAGTTACACCCAGACTCTCTGCTCTGCCAACACTTCGCCCTACTATTTCTTTAGCCTCTTTCTCCAGTTCTTCCTCCAGTTTTTCCTTGATGGAAACCCAGTGATGGGTGGTGATGAGGCCGGTTCTTACAACGTTCAGTGCCAGAAGCTCAGTCTTATACATTTTGGCAAGCTTGGCAGCATATTCAAGGGCGTTGTCCGAAGGCCTAGAACCATCCGTGGGAACAAGTATCTTATTCATTCCATATCACCTCTTTAATGGGACACTCCACCAAAAGCAATGCCTACTCCAGCACCTATCGCCATGGCGCCCAAAGTTACTATAATCGCATAAAGAAATACATTATATCTCATAAACGAAACCACTTGGGTGACCGTATCAATTTTATTATCCTTTTCTACCGTTAAAGTCAGAGTTATGCCGCCAATGTCTGCCTCCGTGTCCAACTTTGTTTTTATCATGTAGACACCGTCGCCCTGGTTTTGCGCCTTTATCCCTTCAACCTTTTTCTGGATTCTCTTTTGCTCGATTACTATGTACCCGTCTCCCTGCGGCAAATTCTCCTGAATCTTCTCCTTTTTTCCACCCAGATACATCATCACGTCTGCCGTTACTCTGGCATCATCTACCGGTTTTTTTGATAGTTTGTCAATGACCGTGGCCTCTACCACAAAGTCTCCACCTGGAGTAAATATCTTTTTTTCTCCGTGGATTGAGATGTCATAGTATTTTGTCGGGGTCTCATCCCCACCGCCTTCCGAGCCGTAGACAGCCCCTATTCCTGCGGCCAGTATTATGCACAATGCGAGAATCTTCTTCATATTCATCACCTGATTTGAGGGAGTATAGTAAGGAGCAGCTTTATTGCTACCCCAAACACAATTATACCAAATAAAAACCTGAGTCTTGGTCCGCCCACTCTTTTACTGGCCTTTGCTCCAAATTGAGCACCGATAGTTGAACCGGTGAGGATCAAACCAACCAGTACAAAGTCGACATTTCCACTCAGTGCATGGCCTATGCTCCCGGAAGCTGCAGTGATCATCATCTGGAAAAGGTCTGTGCCCACGGCCACCATAGTAGGAACACCGATCACATAGAGGAGTGCAGGTACCATTATAAACCCACCTCCAACACCCATGATACCTGCCAGTATACCAACTATGAAGCCTATGAAAGGCGGGACAAAGATAGGCACGTTGATATTTGCTTTGGGGAGATGTACAGACAATATATTTATTTTCTGAATCTTTGAGCCTATGCCCATAGATACAGTATCTCCCCCATCAGCGGCCAGCGTTCCCCGCCTTTTTGCTCTCAGGGTCTTGATACTTTCTGACAGAATCAGCAAACTTATAAGGGTCAGCATAACAACGTAGACCTCTTTTATTACCAGTCCTGAGAGGCCCTTCTCTTTTAAGATGTTTACCAGCTGGACCCCCACCTGAACTCCTATAACAGAGCCGCCAAGTATCATCAGCGCTAACTTTGGCTCGACGTTTCCCAGCTTCCGGTGGGCAATCGCGCCAGACGTAGCTGTTGCAGAAATCTGGGTCAAATCAGAACCAACAGCAACGTTCATAGGAATCCCTAGGACCACATTCAATATAGGGGTCATCAAAAAACCTCCGCCAACTCCGAACAGGCCTGCCAGGAACCCAACCACCAATCCGATAAGCACGACCTCCAGACCGTTGACGGTCATATTAGCTATGGGGAGATACACATCAAAAATTTTAAGCACCTTCTTGTACAGGATTATTCGGACTTTTCCCCACCGTCCGTAATCAGAACGTCTTTAATTTTCCCTTTAACTGATAAATAGCGATTTAATTTGTCTATTCGGGATAACTTTAACTTTCCATCCTTCTTAACCTCGGTAATTAGTTTTTTTGGAGAAACAAAATATATGTCCTTGGGGGCCTCTATGATTTCATTAGAAATGAAGTTCAGAACTTCTATTGCCAGAGCATTTTGTCCTACTATTACACTGCCCCGTTCTCCTAATTCATGTCCAAGTCCTGCAATGAAGTTCCCTGCACTGACTTTAATCTCAAGGTCGATGCCTTCGTCATCGAAAATCTTTTTCATTTCATGCAAGTATTGGGCTCCGTATTCGACTGCCCTTTCCTTGAAGATTTCTTTGACGTTCCACATATTCTGGTAATGACCCGTCCCCAGATGTTCCATGAGCTCTTCATCCACGACATAAAAAGCCTCAACTGGCATTCCCTCACTTTTGGTCCTGACCCATTTTGCCAGCTCCCTCATTTTATCTGCAGATTGTTTGACACCGTCAGTTACGTCAACCTCTTTAATCCAAATGACGGACTCAATGGACCTCTTGAGGAAATATTTTGAATCGTCTAAAAAGGTATTGATGGCAAGCACCATTCTTGGCTCATTTTTAGGGTAGTATTTC
>JAZFTU010000127.1:0-14481 GCA_036446855.1 Hydrothermarchaeaceae archaeon (SeqCode)
AGATTAGAAGATTCACTGCTAAAAATGTGCGGGGAAGGGGACTCGAACCCCCGATGGGACTAACCCAACAGATCTTGAGTCTGCCGCCTTGGCCGCTCGGCTATCCCCGCATTTTTGTTAATCTGCCTAAGTTAAAGGCTCCAGCTCCTTCCTTAAATCCTCTGCAGATATATAACCAGTTATCCTCCCAGACGTCTCCATGTTTCTATTTAATAACACTATTGTCGGATAGATTTTTACTTCATATTCGCTCCCAACCCGAGGATTTGCCCCAGTATCTACCTTTATCCAGACAAATTTGTCTCTTAGCTTGGTTACCTGTGGATTTGAAAGCGTTAGATTGTCAAGTACCTCGCAGGCATGGCAGGAGTTGATATATAGCGCCATTACAACAGGCATATTTTCTTTTTTTGCAATCTTAATGCCCGACTTGTAATCCTTCCATGCAATCCTCTGCTCAAGCATTTGTTGTGCCTTTATGATATCTCTAACCATGACTTCATAAACAATCGTTTTGCCAGAAAGGGGGTGGTTTAAATCAATGATGAACTCTTTTTCGGTTATATTTGAGATAATTGCATTGCCAAACGCAGTTGTTACGATTGTGCCAGGCTCGGCAAGAAGGGTGCTTGTAATATGGGTCTTGTTTGAAGAGACCCTCGCAGGACCGAACTCTGTATCGATTGTCGAGTTGTTCCTAGGTTCCTGGAGAAGGGTCACACTAGCGCCAGAGATATTTACAACCATCGCAGGCCAGTAATTGAGATTGATATTTTCATCTACTTTTGGCTCTTTTCCTGAAATTACCCTAAAATCTGAAAGAGAGATTTCGATTAATTTTGGCACTATAGCAGCCCTCTTCATTACTATCGTATTTTCTCTCGACCACCCCCCATAACCTTCCTCTGGCAAAAGTGTTATGTTCCTTTCATCTCCTATCTTCATGCCAACCATGCCGTTTTCCAGAGCCGAAAACATCTGCCCTTTTCCTAAAATAAACCTTGCCACCGCATACTGTTCCTTGTAAGTGAAACCCTCCACCTTTCCTATTCCGGGGTTGAAGGCAATAGTTGCATATGTAGTATCAAATACCTCTCCTGTACCCTCTATCCTCCCCGTGTAATCCATTTCTACATAGTCCCCAATTTCCAAAATTAATTGAGGAGAGTGTGGGGTATTTTTGGTCTCCTTTGTTACGCATCCAGAACTAAGAATAAGAAGCACAATTAGAATGCGCAAAATCATTATTTTTTTGCCTCTTTCTGAAGCTTCGGAAGGGTTATGCTCCTGTTGCACTTGGAACACCTGAGTCGGTATGGGCGCTTTAGCAGTACTATTCTTCCCTCCTGCTCAACACTGCAGTATGGGCATTTCATAACATATTGTGATTCCTCTTTTCCTTTCTCCTTCCACATGAATATCTCACCAGTTTCCTCCCCCTCCTTATTTTTAATCTTTCTTCTTGTGAGATATGCAAATGACCCTGGCTTTATGTCCTTTAATTCAAATGGTAGCTTCATGGATTGGAACTATGAGTGCTTAGATATTAAACTTTCCTATTTATTTTAAGTGGTTATAGGGGGGCGCTAGGATATGAAAAAGCTTGAGGCCCTGGGCCGCATGATGGAGGGCAAGAATAAATTCATACTTGCATTCTCCGGTGGCCTTGACAGCACATTTCTTGCATTCTACCTAAAAAAACTTAAAAAAGAGTTCATCGCCGCAACAGTGGATAACGGGATGCTGCCCGACATTAGGTGCATTAAAAAAGAGGCAAAGCAACTTGGAATAAGGCACCGGGTTTTGGAGATAGACCTGTTTTCTGATAAGGCCTTTTCTGAAAACACAGAAGAGCGATGCTATTTTTGCAAAAAGGCAATGATTGGGGCATTAAAAGGCCTCAAAGATGAGATGGGATATGATTACGTTATTGACGCCTCAAATATTTCAGACCTCTCTACCTATCGTGCAGGCATCGTGGCGCTTCATGAAGAGGGCATTTTAATGCCTCTTTTAGACGCAGAAATTGGAAAGAGAGACATTGAGAGATATTCAAAAGAATTTGGCCTCGCGGCAAAAGCCCCTCAAAGCTGCCTTGCAACGAGAGTGCCCTCATATACTGTGATAAGGAAACAGGGCATAGAAAAAATACGCGGGGTGGAAAGCGAAATCTCAAAACTGGGATTTTCGCTTGTCAGGGGAAAAATTCATGACAGGCTCTTGAGAATTCAACTACTTGATAATGAAATGGAACTTGCCATAAAAAATCAGGATAAAATAAACAAGATAGCAAAGAAGGCCGGATTTGCCTATGTCACAATTGACCTTGAGCCATACAAAATAAAAGAAAAATTGTATAAGTAAGCGAACTTAAAGGATATATATGCTTGTTATTGGCGTAGATGGGGCAACGTGGGATGTCATAAATGAAAATATAGATGAGCTTTCGAATTTTCAAAGGATGATGAAAGAGGGCAGAAAAAGTACTATAACACTGGAACAAAAACCGTGGTCTCCTTCTGTGTGGTGCTCCATGTTCTGCGGTAAAACGCCAGAGGAGCACGGCCACCATGACTTTGTAAAAGATGGCAATATAGTGTCGAGAAGGGATATCAAAGTCGATTTCATCTGGGACATGCTGAACAGAGAGGGCATAAGTGTAAAAGCCTTAAATGTCCCTTTCATTGTCCCTCCCTATAACTACAATATTTCGTTTGCCCCAATCGCAGGTGGAGTTCCTGTCGAGGTCGAAGAACTTCTGGAGGAAATTGAAAGTGTCACTCAAAAAGCACTGGACGTTCTGAAAAATGAAAAACCCACGGTCTTTATAGTGGTATACACGGCACTTGACAAGCTCTCGCACTTGCACTGGGGTGAGCCTATAATGCTGGAATACTACAAGAAAGTTGATGAGGCCATAGGGAGACTAATAGAATTTGACGAAGAGGTGATAATAATATCTGACCACGGCTTTTGCGATTACGAAAAGGCGCCCATTCAGACGCTTCCAAAAAAGACCCCCAAAGGAGAAATAAAGGGCGACCACCACCCCGATGCCATACTTATCACCAAAAACATAGATTTTAAAATCAACCAGCCCATGGACCTATTTTTTGGATTAAAGAAAAAATATCTAGGCGCTTAAAGGAGATACCGATATGAAAGATGAAATCGAAGAGCATGTAAAAAAGTCAAAACAAGTAATTGAGGAAGGACTGGAAAAGTACAAAGACAGGATAGTTGTAGCATTTACTGGCGGTAAGGATAGCACCCTTTTGCTCTGGCTTGTAAGGGAGGTTTGCAAAGAAAAGGGGATTAAGTTGCCTTTATGCATGTTTATTGATGAGGGAGACGTATTTGAAGAAGTAGTAACGTTTGTAGAAGAGATTTCCAAATCCTGGGACGTTGAGGTCAGGACCACCCAGAATACCGACGTCTTGAAGCAGGTGGAAAATCTCGGAGATTTGGTATACGTGAGCAAGTTAAACGAGACAAATAAAGATGAGATTTCCAAGCTGGAATTTAAGGAGGAGTATTTTCCATTTGAGGCAGAATCGTATGTGGGAAATCACCTCATGAAGACTGTTGCGATGAACAATTTCATCACTGAAAACGGTATAGAAGCGGTAATTACGGGAATACGGCGGGATGAACAGGACGCAAGAAAGGACGAGATCTACTTCAGCCCCCGGAGCAGCCCTGACCACATGCGGGTGCAACCAATACTCCATTTTAACGAGAGGGAAGTTTGGGATGCCATCAAAACATACGATATACCTGTGTGCAAGCTCTATAGAGAGGGGTATAGAAGCCTTGGTGCAAAGAGCACTACAACAAAGACTAGCGATAAGCCTGCATGGGAGCAGGACCTGGACGGAACAGTTGAGAGGTCCGGAAGGCAGCAGGACAAAGAGGGGATAATGAAGAGGCTTAGAGACCTAGGGTATATGTAGTGATTATTTCACAAGCATTGCAAGATTTTTTACTTTCTCCTTCGATATGCTTCCGTGCGTCCTATCGCCATTTGTGCAGACTATGCCCCTTACGCCAGAGATATCTGCCCCCATTTCTTTCAGCCTGATTACGTCATCGAAGCTTAGTGAACCTGCAAGTGCCGCCGTAAGTCCCAGCGCGTGTGCCTCATCTATGAATTTTTTTAATTCTTGTTCTTCAAAATGAGAAAAAAGGGTTTTACCGTTCTTTATTGCAGTATCAATCATTACGCCAAAGGCCCCCGCCTGCGATGCGATTTTGGGTAGGAGCATGGGAGAAATCGCGCCAACTTTTTCAAAGTCCGCATATCCGGCGAGAACAAGCCTTGTGCCATTTGACGCCTTTTTTAAGTTTTTAGACATGTCCTCAGCCTGCATTGGGTTCCTTATTCCAAAAAGGCCCGCCTTTACATAATCAACCCGTAGCTTTGAAAGACCATATGCGGCAAGTGATGCTGTGCCTGGCTTGTAATCTAAGTCTCCAAGGGTTGCACTGAGCTCGACGCCAGGAGGTATAATATCTCTTGCGCCTTGAATCATCCAGGGAAAGCTCGCCCCAAGTGAGCCCTCTTTTGGGTTTTTAATATCTATTATATCTGCTCCGCCATCGATTGCAGCTTTGACCTCATTTAGGTTTACCGGACTTACGAGAAGTTTCATCACAAGCACTAAATACCCCTAACCTCTAAAAAAAATTGAAATGGAAATTATACCTGTAATAGACATAAAAAATGGCATTGCGGTCAGCGGGAAATCGGGATTGAGGGAGAAGTATACCGGGCTTAAGACTATCTTTGCAACCTCTCCTGACCCAGTAGAAATTGTAAAAAAATTGCCGTTTAAAAGGCTTTATGTTGCCGATCTCGATGGCATTATGAGGGGTGATCCCAACCACAAAATGCTCGAAGAATTGAGCAGGTTAAGAAAGCTTATGGTCGATGCCGGCATAAGAACTATCGAGGACTATCACAGGATTTCAGGCCTAGACGCAGAGATTATCATAGGCAGCGAAACCCTCAGGGACTTTAGAACGCTTGATGCAATTTACAGTGAACACAAAAATATCATCTTTAGCGTCGATATTAAGGATGGAAAGGTCATGTCTCATTTTCTACCCCCAAAGCCAAATGATGCAGTCGAGTTGCTACTTGACAGGATAAAACGCCTACTGATCCTGGATATATCCTCAGTTGGCACACTAAGTCTGAATTTTTCACTACTTGAACCACTTAAGGGGCATGATTTAGAGTTCTATTACGGGGGGGGAATAAAAAAAGAGGATATAAAAAATTTAAAAAAAATGGGAATAGAGGGTGCCCTCGTGGGCACCGCGTTACACCAGGGTTTGATGTAACTACATCATGCCCGGAGGCATTCCGCCACCCATACCACCCATATCTGGAGGCATTCCTCCCTCTGGGCCTCCTCCTCCGCCACCACCAGAAGCTGCTATCACATCGTCGATTCTAAGTATCATGACTGCAACCTCGCTAGCAGAATCGATGGCCTGAGTTTTAATCCTCAAAGGCTCAACTACCCCTTCATTTAACATATCATTTATTTTGCCGGTGTAGACGTCAAGCCCAAATTTTTCACCATTTGCCTTCTCATGTCTGGCCCTCAAATCAACAAGGGCATCAATTGGGTCCAGTCCAGCATTTTCTGCAAGGGCTCTTGGTATTACCTCCATGGCATCAGCAAACGCCTCTATTGCGAGTTGCTCTCTTCCTCCGACTGACTTTGCGTATTTCCTAAGGCCTTTTGAAACCTCAATTTCAGGAGCCCCGCCACCTCCGACAATCTTCTTATCGATTATTGCGGCTGGAACAACTCCCAGGCAGTCTTCGATTGACCTTTCCACTTCGTCTACTATGTGCTCTGTGCTGCCCCTGATGAGGATAGTTACAGACTTTGGGTCCTTGCAGTCTTTAACGTAGATCATCTCATCGTCTCCAATCTTTACCTCTTCTACTGTACCTGCAAATCCAAGGTCCTCTTTGGTAAGGTCGTCTAAGTTTGTGACAATGCTTGCGCCTGTAGCCCTGGAGAGTTTTTCCATATCACTTTTTTTGGCCCTTCTGACTGCAATTATTCCAGCCTTTGCGAGGTAGTGCTGCGCAAGGTCGTCTATACCCTTTTGGCATATTAGGACCTTTGCACCGGAAGAAGTGACTTTTTTCACCATGTCCTTTAGCATATTCTCTTCCTCGGCCAAAAATGCCTTCAGCTGTTCTGGGTCGGTTATCCTTATCTCTGCATCAGTTTCTGTTTCCTTCACCTCAAGTGCAGAATTTAACAGCGCAATTTTTGCATTCAGAGCCTTTCGTGGCATGCCAGGATGCACGCGCTCTTTGTCTATTACTATGCCTTTAACAAGTTCGGTGCTCTCGATACTTCCCCCTTCCTTTTTCTCGATTTTTATGTAGTCAGTATCAATCGAAATGTCGTCACCATCGGTCTCGGCTATTGCCTTTACGGCCGTTACAATGAGGTCAGAAAGGTAATCTTTGGCCTTTTCGGCACCCTTGCCAGTCATTGCTGTTACCGCAACCTTTTTGAGCAGTTTATCATCCTCAATTGAAATGGGAATTGCAATCTTCCTGAGTATCTCTTTTGCCTTTTCTGCTGCCATGCGGTATCCTTTGGCTATTACTGTCGGATGTACATCCTGGTCCAGCAGGTTTTCTGCCTTCTTTAGTAGCTCCCCGCCAATAACTACCGCCGTTGTTGTTCCATCGCCTACCTCTTCTTCCTGCGTTTTTGCAACCTCCACCATCATCTTTGCTGCAGGGTGCTCAATGTCCATCTCTTTTAGTATCGTTACCCCGTCATTAGTTACAACGACGTCTCCAAGAGAATCCACAAGCATCTTGTCCATTCCTCTTGGTCCTAAAGTTGTCTTGACTGACTCTGCTACAACGCGAGCCGCAAGTATATTCATTCTCTGTGCATCTTTTCCTATTGTACGCTGTGTCTTATCCGATAGGATAAGTATCGGCTGTCCGCCCATCTGAGCTGCCATACATTTCACCTCCAAATTGTTCTTCTCGCTTTGGCTCAATCAAATATTTTGGCCTCGCTTCGAAAAAAGTAAAATTGAATTTCAATGACTACGAACTTCTATATAAACTTTACCAAGACATTTTACGCCTTTTCAAAAGTATTAAGGCTATGACAAGCCCGATGGGAACCAGGAGGAGATTCATGAAATTATCCTCATCTTTCTCTGCCCCCCAGTCAGAGATAAAGACATCTGAAAAGTATTTTGCAGGCTCCCCGTAAATTACTACCCCAACTTCCCTATTTTTAGTTGGTGAGTATTCGTTCCAATTTATGCTTGAGACTAGCGCAGCCTTTCCGTCTACGACCATGCCCTTGACATGGAGCTTTTTAAATCCATGCTCTTTTAGGTCAACAAGCTTTGCCTCAAGATTGATGTGCTCGTCCTCGGAAATTTTATTTACGTACTCTATAGTTTTTAAATTGCTTCTTGGGTCATCTTCTTCTATATTGTACCAGGTAGAATCCAGGAGGATTTTTACCTCTACTCCGCGCCTCGCAGCATCAATTGCTGACTCAAGGAAGGGATTTGGGCCGTATCCTCCCCTTTTGGACCCCCAGTATCTGTAAACGTAAAATTCCTCGATGTACAGCGAACTATTTGCAGAATCTATCAAATTCAATATTGTCTCAACAGCATCATTTGGAGCAACAACTGGTGAAACTATATAATTTCCTTTAAATTCCCTCGGCTCAAATTGCACCCCCCTATCCCTACCTTCAGGATAAAACACCAGTGGGGAAAAACCAGAAAAATTTAGCTCCATCCCACTTTTTACATCATCTAAAAACAGCTCAGAAAAATATGAAGCAAGCGGTCCTGAGACAATTGCGCCCCATCCGCGATTTCCAGTGGCACCGCCCATCGGAAATCCTGTATCTCCCAGATTTTCTGTAGATACCAGGACAGTCGAATTATCTACGACAATATATTTGGCGTGATTAAATCCCAAATCAGGATTCTGCCACAGATAAACCGGCACTCTCGAACCCGAAAGATTGTTTAGAATGGTCCACTCTTTGTCTGAAATTCCGCCAACTGGAGATTTGTCCACTAGAACCACTACATCCACCCCCCTTTTTTCTGCCTTGATAATATCGCCTGCAATATAAGGGTTATCAAATGTGTACACATTCACAAACATAGATGATTCGGCATCGTCTATCAGTGATTTAAGCTGTGCATAACTGGCATCAGGAGAGACAAAGGTTGTAATTTCGTTGGAAGTAAATTCCTCCCCGCCGACAGTTCCGCAAAAAAACAAAAACAGGAGGATTAAAATCTTCTTCAAATAAGAGCCTCTTGTTTATTGGTCCAATGGCCTTTGAAGGAGCCATTTTACTGTGCGAAGTAATTTTTCTCTTCTTATGGGTTTTGCTATATGCCAGGCCTTGGCACCGTCAAGACTTTTTATCTTGTCTTCATCGTCAGATTTTACGGTGAGCATCGATATTAAGACATCTTTATACGCGCTATCTTCCCTAATCCTCCTTGAAACCTCCCAGCCGTCCATCTCGGGCATCATAACATCCATCAAAATGAGGTCGGGTATGTCATTTTTTAAGATTTTGAAGCATTCTTCTCCGCCATCTGCCTCCATGACATCATGACCATCACTTTCCAGCATTCTTCTTACTATGTGTCGGATTTTTTCCTCGTCGTCCACGATCAAAATCTTGCCCATTATTTTCCCTCAGTATTTGCAGACAGCATCTCTACTCTTCCGTCTGCTTTTTAGGTAAATTTTCTTTTCTCCCTATTAAACTTTACTGAAATTAATTTGACTTGGATTAACTCTACTTTTTTTTAACAAAAAGCTTAAATGATTTCCAACTCATCTTGATTCTATGAAAGCTGCACTCATAGTCTGTGATGGAATGGCTGACCGCCCGATAGATGCCCTTGGCAAAAAGACTCCGCTTGAAGTTGCAGAAACGCCAAACATGGACAGGATTGCAGAAGGGGGGATATGCGGCATCTCTGATCCAATAGCACCAGGCATACGGGCTGGCTCTGACGTTTCTCATCTTGCGATTCTCGGGTATGACCCCTATAAGGTCTATACCGGGAGGGGACCCTTAGAGGCCGTCGGAATGGGGATTGAGATTAAAGAAGGGGATGTTGCCTTCAGGTGCAATTTTGCGACAATTGAGGGGGGCATTGTAAAGGACAGGCGCGCATCCAGGATAAAAGGTACAGAAGACCTTGCAAGTCTGGTAAACGCCATATCAATCCCAGGCGTGGAGGTATGGTTCAACTCTCTGGATTATCGAGGGTCTCTGGTCTTCAGGGGAGAAGGCCTCAGCGGGAATGTCTCGGACTCTGACCCCCATGTTCCTGGAGGACTGCCAAAGGTTGTTAGGCCCCTTGACGGCACAGAGGAGGCTAGCCATACCGCAGAAATTGCAAATGATTTTTTGAAGAAAGTTAAAACTGTCCTTGTGGACAGGGCACCTGCAAACATGCTGATTTTGAGGGGGTGCGGAATTTCGCCAAAAATGGAAACCCTAAATGAAAGGCATGGGATTAATGGTGCGTGCATTGCAACTACAGCCATAATAAAAGGTATAGCAAGTCTTGCGGGACTTGAGATAATCGAGGCAGAAAAGGATTACAAGGACCGGTGCAGGCAGGGCCTTTTGGCGCTTGATAAAACTGATTTTTTGCTTATGAACATAAAGGAAGCTGACGAGGCGGGCCACGACCAGGACTATTCCCGGAAGATTGAAGCAATCGAGGAAATTGACGCGGGTCTGGGAGAATTTTTAGACTTTACCGGCGAAAATTACCTGGTACTCATGAGCGACCACGCAACGCCTGTAAGTTTCGGCGACCATACGGGGGACCCTGTCCCAGTTGCAATTGCAGGACCTGAAGTCAGAACAGATGACGTAAAGAGATTTAACGAGCGCTCCGTGGCAAAAGGTGGACTTTGCAGGATAAGGAGCAGGGATATCATGCCAATACTGCTGAATCTTTTAAATAAATCTGAAAAATATGGGGCCTGATACATGAAACACATCTTTAGGGCATACGACATAAGAGGGGTCTTTAACAGGGAGCTTTCTACTGACGTGGTATCGAGGATTGGTCTTGCGTTTGGAACATACCTTGGTGGCAAAGGGAAGGTCTTTGTTGGAAGAGACGTTAGGACCAGCAGCGAAATTATTGAAAATGCGTTTGTTTCAGCCCTTGCCTCAACAGGCGTTGATGTCTTTTCTTCAGGTTTAATACCGACACCAACCTCAAATTTCAAGACGTTCAAAGGGGACTTTGATGCAGGTGCATATATCACAGCCTCCCACAACCCCCCAGAGTACAATGGCATAAGATTCCGTCATCCAGATGGAACCGGGTATACCGTGCAAAACGAAGAGATAAGAGACATCTTCCTAAAGGGAAAATATCACCTGGCAGGGTGGGACAAATTGGGAAGTATCACAAAAATTGATCCGAAAGAAACTATTAGGGAGTATTCAGAGTTCCTGCTTGAACATTTTGATTTTGGAAGAAGAATAAAGGTAACAATCGACCCTGGAAACGGTGCGGCGTCCCTCGTGGCCCCGGGCCTCTTCAAAAAATTGGGATCGGAGGTATCGACGATAAACGCAGAGCTGGACGGCACCTTTCCCGGAAGGCCGTCAGAGCCAAACGAAAAAAATCTTTATGGACTTAGAAAGGCTGTTGTGGACAATGGCTCAGAATTTGGAGCGGGCTATGATGGAGACGGCGACCGCGTGGTATTTGTCGATAACCAGGGAAGAGCAGTTCAGACAGAGAAGATAGGGATAATCATATCAAGAGAGATACTAAAAGAGAAAAAGGGCATAATCATCGCAAACGTTGAGTGCTCGATGATTGTTGAAAAGGAGATTGAAAAGGCGGGTGGGGAAATAAAGAGAGTTAGGGTAGGCGACGTGTTTGTTGCAGAGAAGATTAAAGAGCACCGCGCACTTTTTGGAATGGAAACAAGCGCCCATTATTTTACTCCGAAGTTTTATGGTTTTGACGACCCTATAATCGTAAGTCTCATGCTCGGAGAAATCCTCTCAAAGGGAGGTAGTAGCCTCGCTGAAATGTCAGACGAAATACCAAGCTATCCAAAAACCATGAAAAACTATAGCTGCCCGGATGAGATAAAATTTGAGGTAATGAAAAAGATTATAGAGAGCTTTAAAGATAAAGGTTATGAGCTTGACTTAACCGACGGAGCAAGAGTAATATTCGACTATGGCTGGGCCCTCATTCGGCCCTCGAACACAACACCGCTTATCAGGGCGTCAGTCGAGGCAGAAACCGATGAAAAGCTGGGCGAGCTGCTCTCGATGGTTGGAGGGGAGTTTAGGGCGGCGCTTGAGGATACAAAATGAAGGCATTGATTCTTTCTGCCGGGAAAGGGTCCCGACTTAGGCCCATTACTCGGGGCATCCAAAAGGTCATGCTTCCACTTGGGCCCAGGCCCATTTTGCACCATATTATTGATGCGGTCAAAGGTGCAGGAATAACCGATATCACGCTCCTAGTAGGACACCTTGAAGGGCAGATTAAGGAATACTTTGGTGACGGCTCTAAATTTGGCGTTCGTATAAAGTACATATCCCAAAAGGAAAGGCTTGGTACGGCACATGCGATAGGGCTGGCCGAATTTTCAGAGGATTTTTTGGTACTAAACGGGGATACTCTCGTATCATCCGACGTATTAAAAACCATATCAAGCGCCCACGATTCAGCAGCCACCCTTGCGCTAAAGAAAGTAAAAAATCCAGAGAATTATGGGGTTGTTAAGATTCGCGATGGGCGGGTCCAAAAAATCTTTGAAAAGCCAAAGGAGCATGTATCTGACCTTGCAAGCATAGGAATTTATGCATATTCTCCTGCAATATTCGATGCAATAAAAAAGACAAAAAAGTCCGGGAGGGGGGAGTATGAGATAACCTCGTCGCTGGAACTCTTAATCGATAGCGGGGATACAGTAAGAGGCGTGGAAATAAGCGGAGAGTGGCTTGACATAGGAAATCCCTGGAACTATCTTGATGCCAATTGTGAAGTGCTGGGAAAGTTGAATACTGACATAAAAGGAACTCTGGAGGACAGCGTTGTCATAAAGGGTGAGCTTGCGCTCGGCGAGGGCTCTGTAATAAAATCTGGTTCATACATAGAAGGGGGGACATCCATTGGAAAAAATACGACCGTTGGGCCCAATTCATACCTGCGAAAGTCGGTGACAATCGGAGACGACTGCCATATTGGAAATGGCGTTGAGATAAAAAATTCTGTCATTCTAAGTGGCACAAATATCCCCCATCTTTCTTACGTGGGGGACTCGATAATCGGGATGAACTGCAACCTCGGCGCAGGAACCCTTGTGGGAAACCTGAGGCTCGACGAAAAAACCGTCAAAATGAGAATCAAAGGGACGCTCATAGATTCTGGCAGAAGAAAACTTGGCTGCGTCATAGGAAATAACACTAAAATCGGGCTGAACGTGATGATAAACTCGGGAAGGAAGATAGGAAATGACTGCAAGATAGGGCCAGGAGTTGTCGTAAATACGGACATCCCGGACGGGTCTTTAGTGGTAAGCAGGCAGGATCTTCAGAATAGGTAAAGTTCGTGCGGGAATATACATCAATAGTTGTTCAATGGGTGATTTTTTAACCTTGTCCTGCACACTCTAATGCATGATTGAGCGCAATGTCGTCTTCAAGGACTTTCGGAAAAAAATCAGGGTGGCTCTGGTATATCCCAACGTCTACTCGGTGGGCATGTCGAACCTGGGCTTTCAGACGCTTTATAGGCTCTTCAACGACATGGAAAATGTCTACTGCGAGAGGTTCTTTTTGGATTTTGAAAACAGCCTTGAGACGGGCTCAAGGCTTTCAGACTTCGATTTGATTGCATTTTCGTGGCAGTTTGAGCTCGATGCCTTGAATATCTTGGAGATACTTCACAGGAGCGGAATTTCCCTGAGGCGCAAGGATAGGGAAAAACTCGTAATTGCCGGGGGGCCGTGCACGGTAAATCCCTATCCTCTGAGAGATTTTATCGACGTGTTTTTCATAGGCGAGGCCGAGGCAAATCTATCCCAATTCATGGAGGTGTTTTCTTCCCATGAAGGCGTAGAGGCTTTTTCTGAAATAGAGGGCCTCTACGTTTCAAAACTCGATAACAGCACAACACGCGCATACTTAAAAAACCTGGACGATTATTACCCCTCCTCGCTGGTGATGTCTGAAAAATCCGCATTTAGAGAGACATTCCTTTTGGAGATACAGCGCGGGTGCCAGGGAAGATGCAATTTTTGCATCACTGGATTTACCACAAGGCCATACCGGGAAAGGAGCCTAAAAAAACTAAAAGAAATAATTGATGAAGGAATCAAGGTAAATGGGCCCGAAAAGATTTCACTCATTGGTCCAAGTGTTTCTGACCATTCAAAAATAACAGAAATCTTAGAATTTCTATCAGAAAAGGGCCTTGAGGTCTCGGTGCCTTCTCTTAGGGCAGATGCCCTGAAAAAAAACATCATTGAGCCTCTAGTTAAGACTGGCCAAAGGAGCATTACTCTTGCCCCGGAATCTACCGAACGGCTCAGATGCCTTATGAACAAAAATATGTCAGACGAGCAGTTTATAGATGCAGTCAAAATTGCATTTAAGGCGGGAATTAAAAATATAAAGCTTTACCTGATCATCGGTACGCCGACCGAGACAAAAGAGGACATAAGGGAGCTTGCATCGTTTATCAGAAGGCTGAAGTCTGGGACTAAAGGAAAAATCAGATTGAGCATAAATCCACTTGTGCCCAAGCCCCACACGCCATATCAATGGCTCGACATGGAAAAATCCAAAACACTCAAAGAAAAGGCGAAGATCTTAAAAGATGCGCGCGTTCCTATCGATGTCAAGAGCTTTAAGGAGGCATTCTTGCAGGGTACAATTGCTTTAGGTGATGAACGGCTTTCAGGGATACTTGAAAAGGCATATTTTTATGGAAAGGGCATGGGGGCCTTTAGGAGGGCTTTTAAAGAGGAGAAAATAGCATTTGATTATTTCATCCGAAATAAAGATTTGAACACGCATCTTCCCTGGGAAAGAATTAAAGTGGGACCTGAAAAGGCTTCTTTATTTAGAGTTTTTAAAAATTCTTTCATTGGGCAGGAATCTGACATGTAACTATTAAGGTGCGTGGAGACAATTGACAGGACGGAATTTAATAAGAGGTACCCAAACCTATCAAGGGAATTGAAAGGGGAGAAAAGGGTTTCAATTCAAGGAGTGAGGTCCAATTCAAAAGAGGCAGAAAAGGAACCAAAAAAGTTCGATAGGTATGATCCGACGGCAATCGATTTTTTAAGAAGGTGCGAGACATGCGAGCAGGGGATAGAAATCATTGACTATCTGGCCTCCAAGGGTGAAATCGAAGAGG
>JAZFTU010000128.1:0-9700 GCA_036446855.1 Hydrothermarchaeaceae archaeon (SeqCode)
TAGACAAGATCAGAAGACCATAATCCATAAGAGGAGTAACAGAGAAGCTCGATATAGGTGGCATTCACGCAACCACCACAATTAATGTGTTTGAGGTTCTGTTAGGAGTTTTTACGATTGATAGCAAGAGGGGAGAAAAAATGAGAGATAAGGTTGTAAGGGCCTTTAACATGCTCGAAGTCCTGAGTTTCGATTACAGGGATGCTGTCACTGCCGCTGAAATCGGCGGGAAGCTCGCAAAACAGAATAAAAGGGTTGGAGCTGATGCGATAACCGCTGCCATAGCGATCAACAACGGATGTGAAGCTGTGGTTACGAGAAACGAGAAGCACTTCAGGTGGATAGAAGAGGTTGCCGGTCTTAAAGTTGAAGCCTATGCGATTTAGAGTTTTTGTAATAAATCTTGTATCCTTGCGGCGTCTATACTCTCAAGGATAACTTAAATATCCTCGAAAAAGAGGCAAAGTTTGGCACCGGTACCTTTTCAGCAGTCAGGGATGCGGGTTTTGCAGTTGGAAATAATTTTAAATAATCTGCAATTAATTTAAGCCTATGGACTTGAGGCGGGGGTGGATGACATCGAAATCCTCCTTTAAAAGGCGAAAGGGAAGGGCGGACGTGATGGTCGCATTGGCAATCTTCTCAATATAATTGAGCTTTTTTTATTTTTATGCCTTCTATGTCATCCTTTGCACACACAACCTTTACTTCATGCCCTCTTTTTACCAGCTCTTTAGACAAATAATAAACATAGTTTTCAACCTCTCCTACATAAGGGTAAAACCTCGCAGGTGTTTGCAGTATTTTCATGTCAGGGACTCCAGGTGTTTTACCGCCAAATCTGTGACCATGTCCCAGTCAAAGCCCCTGGATGTCTCAAACCCTTTCGATATCCGGCCCTCTCGCAAACCTTCATCTCCAAGCACTTTTTCTATGTTTTCCTTTAACTCATTCATCTCGCACAATATCCCATTGTCACCATCGACTATTTCAGATGCCGCACTTTTCTTCGCCTTTACTGAAATGACCGAAAGCCCTGCGGCCATCGCCTCAAGAAGGACAATCCCAAATCCCTCCCTTGTAGATGGAAGCACAAAGACCCCGGCAGACTTCATCCTTGCCATGACTTCTTCATAATCCATCGAACCTAAAAATTGGATTCGTCCTCCTAGATTTAGGCCTTCTGCCCGGGCAGCAAGCCTCTCCTTTTCAGGCCCGTCACCGATTATACATAAAGTTGTATTTTTCATTTTTGAAATGCTATCAATAAGCACGTCAACGTTTTTATCTTTTATAAGCCGGCCGGCAAACAGCACGTCGCAGGCCTCCTCTGATTTGGAAATCTTCCGGATATATTCGAAATCTATCCCATTTGGGATAACCGTTATTTTATCCTCTGGAACTCCAATTGAACGGAGGCCGTTTTTCGTGAGGCTTGAAACAGCGATATGCGATATCGGAAGCCTTGCCGAAAGTCTTTCAATAACTCTACCAAAAAATCCCTTTCGGCCCAGGTATTCATACCAGTAATCCTCCCATACCTCGTGCCATGTAATTACAAGCGGCGTCTTTTTTATAATTGATGCAATTTTGCAGCTAAATGATGGAAAGTAAGGGAAATTTCCTGCGTCGATGACGTCGAATCTTTCCCGCATAAGCGGTCTTAATACCATTGCGCCAAAATACAGCGCCTCTCCAATCGACCTCTTCTCGCCTTTATAAAGGCCCTTTACGCTGCAAACCCCGTGAATAAACACCCCTTCTCTTTCTATTACGTCGCTTCCTTCCCACCACTTGATGCCAAACAAGTGGACTTCGTGGCCCCTGCGCACAAGACGGCGAGAAATTTCATAAATCCGCTTTTCCCCGCCTCCTTTAATGTAAGGATAGACCGCATCGTACACAAATGCAATCTTCATCTTTTTAATCATCCCTCTTTTTTCCCAAGTAGCAGGATGCTTATGAAAATCGCTGCAAATGCTATCTGGATGCCCACGATGGCAAGAGTAGAGGCAATAACAGCACTCTGTATTTCGGCAAGACCTCCAAATCCTGATATTACCCAGTACGAAATAATCCTAGTGCCAATCAATAGTCCATAAATAAAGACCAGGAGCCCAAGAACCATGCCATACTCAAGGAAGTTGTATTGCATAAACACTCTTGTAAGGCCGTTTGGCCTGTCTATTCCTTGAATCGCTGCAAATATCTTTGAATATATGCCAAGCGCCATAATCTGAAACCCCAAAATCGAAAGGAAGGCCCCAAGTATCATCGAGTGGTACCTTGCAGACGGAGAAGCAAATATAAGGAGAATTCCCAGCACAAAGAAAAATGCCCCGGGGGTAAGAAAAAGCATAGCATGTTTGTACAAAAACATAAACCTGACATGGCGCCAGCCGTCCTGCATAGAAACAAGCTTTGCTTCCCCACCTCTGCGGGGGGCGTATGTTACGGGCACTTCTTTTATTTTAATCCCCTTTTTGGACGCCTTGATTATCATTTCTGATGCAAATTCCATGCCAGCGGTCTTAAGGTCTATTTTTTTGAGAATATCCCGCCTAAACGCTCTAATTCCACAATGAGCGTCTGAAATTTTTGTCCTGAAAAGCAAATTTAGAAGCCATGTGAGGGCCGGGTTTCCAACATACCTGTGAAGCCATGGCATTGCACCTTTCTTCACAGTACCCTTGAGCCTGGTTCCAATTATAAACTCAGCACCGTCAAACTTCTCAAGAAATTTTGGCATTTCCCGGAGGTCGTACGTGTCATCTGCATCTGCCATAAAAATAATACTTCCCCGGGCCTCTGCAAAGCCTTTCCTAAGTGCATTTCCATACCCCTTTTTTGGCTCGTAGAACACCTTTGCGCCGTGCTCTTCTGCTATTCTCGCAGAAGCATCTGTGCTGCCGTTGTCAATTACAATAACCTCCCCGTCTATATTTCTGTCCTTCATTACTTGCAATGCTTTGTCAACGCAAGTTCCTACAGTTGCTTCTTCATTTAAACACGGGAGCACTACAGAGACATCCGCCAAAAAACCACCTCTCTGTGCTTTATTCATCCTTATTTTAAAGCTTTTTGGAAAAGGCTTATATTTTCTATGGTCAGTGTTAACCGCATGAAACGGAGCTTATTTGCTGTTCTCGTCCTGCTTACGATGGGCAGCGTCTCTCCAGCATATGACGTAATACTTGTCAGAAGTGATTTACCCCCTGACTGGGTAATCGCACAGACGTACTCGCACAGGTCAGGAATTCCAATCGTTGCAACCCTGCCAGATGTTCTGGAGCCGCATGTTAAAAGCCAGCTTTCTGGATACAAAAAGTCAGGTTTTGAAAGGGTGCTTATTATCGGCGGCGAGGCAGCAATTTCTCCTGACATCCAAAAAGAGCTGGACAGCATGGGATTTGCAACGCACAGGATAAGTGAGGCAGATAGGTACGGCACTTCAGCAAGGGTCGCAATTGAGCTATATCCTGATTCAGAAGAGGCAGTTCTTGTAAGTGGTGAGGATTTCGAGGACTTTTTAACCGCGCGGAGGGCGGCAAGCAGTATGGGGGCACCGATATTATTCTCAAAGGATGGCGAGATACCAGTAAGTGTTTTGAATGCGATGAAGGCCATAGGGGTAAAGAGAGTTGTTCTAATCGACCTGTATCTGGAAGACTTTCTGGAGCCTTTGGGCTATACGGTTGAGAGTTCTTCTTTCACTGGACAACCAGAGCGGGATACCCGTCCAATATACCTGATTTTTGGCATTTTTTTAGGCCTAATCGGCTTTGCGATAATATCACGCATAAAGAGGGCCAAAGAGAGAGTATCCTACACGCTTTTGACCCGGGATGAGGAGAGGATAGTTAAGGCAATTAATGAGGGAGGGGGCGTGCTTATGCAGGACCAGCTTCCCCAAAAGACCAGTTTTTCACGACCAAAGATTAGCAGGATAGTGTCAGACCTTGAGGTCCGCGGCATCATATCCAAGGAACCAGACGGGAGAACCCAGAGATTACGTGTCAAAAAAGACTTTTACACATAAAAAAGGCAAATTTTGCACCGATGGAATGGTTAGAAACGGTCATATGCCTTTTTCACCTGCTGTAACGGTTTTGCAAGACTTGCGTGTGCCTCTTTGCAACCGTTTCACAGGAAAGGTTAAAATACGCGCACTTTTTTAAAATAGCTACCAATGGTCACAATATCACAAAAATCAGCTTGTTTAGGCATCCTGGGATTGGGCTACGTTGGGCTGCCCATGGCCGCAATATTTGCAAAAAGGGGCTTTAAGGTGCTGGGCGGCGATATCAACCCCAAAATAGTGAATGCGATAAATCGCGGGGAATCTCCAATAAATGAGAAAGGCCTTGGCGATATTGTGGATGAGACAGTCCGGAGGGGAATGCTCAGGGCCACCTGCGACACCGATGCAGTAGTAAAAGAAAGCGATGTCGTAATAGTTGTCGTACAGACGCCAATAGATGAGAGTAAAAAGCCAGACTTGACCGTTATTAAGGCTGTTCTTCGCACCATATCAAAAAATCTCACCAGGGGAAAGCTCATCATAATCGAAAGCACGCTTCCTCCGGGAGCAACCCATGAGACGGTAATACCTTTGCTTGAAAAGAGCGGACTTAAAGCCGGTGAGGACTTCTACCTCGCATATTCTCCAGAGAGGGCAATACCCACGAGCACGCTTGAAGAAATACAAAAAAACAGCAGGATTATCGGGGGAATCACAAAAGAGAGCGCCCTTCTGGCAAAGAGATTATATTCGCACATAACATCAGGTGAGATCATTATTGGGGACATAAAAACGGTCGAATTAGTAAAGGTCATCGAGAACACATACAGAGACGTAAATATTGCCCTATCAAACGAGATCGCAATGATAGGCGAAAAGCTCGGGGTTGATGCAGTAAGGGCAATTGAGATGGCAAACAAACACCCGAGGGTAAACCTCCTTCAGCCAGGGACAGGGGTCGGCGGGCACTGCATCCCAAAAGACCCCTATTTCCTGGTAAACAAAGCAGAAGAGCTGGGAGTTGAACTGAGAGTAATATCTTCGGCAAGAAAAGTCAATGAAGACATGCCAAAACACGTTTTGAGCCTCATAGAAACGGCCCTGAAAAGCGCCAACAAGAGTATTTGTAGCTCAAAGGTCGCCGTGCTCGGCATTGCATACAAGGGCAATACGGACGATACCCGCAGCACTCCCTCAAAGGAAGTAATCGAAACATTAATGGGGCTTCATTGCGATGTGTTTTCCCATGACCCGTACGTAAGCCAGGATTTTGGTGGAAAATTCTCAAACAGAATAGAAGATGCAGTAATCGATGCAGACTGCCTTGTGATAATAACAGACCACGACGAATACAAACACCTCGACCTTGAGGCGCTATCGAAAAATTTGAAAAAACCTGGCATCATTGTAGACGGCAGACGCGTCATAGACCCCCAGAAGGCCGAGGATTTAGATTTCCATTATTTTGGCGTCGGCTATCGATAGGACAATGGATGTCTTTTTATTCGAGTATGCCACCTCCGGGGCCTTTGCAGAACTTGAGCCTTCCTTAACTGTTGAAGGGATGGGCATGTTCAAGACCCTTTTTAATGGTTTTGATAAGGTCACAACATTCGTTGATAGGAGAATTTCCGGTTTTGACGGCATTCCGAAAGTACATAGTTATGAGGAGCTATGGTCGCATTGCCTTGAGGAGGCTGACCTTTTCTTAGTTATTGCGCCAGAGACCGATGGCGAGTTGTATAGATTGACGGAAAAGGCCGAAAAGTCTGGACGACAGAACCTCGGCTCAAATTTGAGTGCAATAGAAGTTGCTGGGGATAAGCTTGCTACATATGATGCCCTGCGGGGGCTTTCGATACCAAAAACTGTGGTATTTGATGGCCCTACCCCCCCTCTTGACTTCCCGCTGGTAGCAAAACCCCGGGACGGCGTCTCATGCGAAAGCATTTCTTTGATAAAAAGTGAAGAAGAACTCAGAACTGTTCCCCCGGGATATCTGCTTCAGGAATATATCGGGGGCAGGGCGGCAAGCGCAAGCCTGCTTGTAGGCGATGAGACGACAATTTTAAGCATCAATACCCAGGAAATCGAGGACTTTACGTACAGGGGCGCGAAAATTCCCCTAAAAATTGAGGAGGACTGTGAGGAAATAATAAGGGCCGTGGAACGGATAAAAGGTCTTTTCGGCTATGTTGGGGTGGACTTTATTTTAAATGACGGTATAAATATAATTGAGATAAACGCGCGCCCCACAACTCCGATAATAGCACTTGGCGAGGTATATTCTGTAAATATCTCCAAACTGATACTGGATAATTATTACCGTGAGAATATCCCGAAATTAAAGGCCAAAAGGAGCGTGCTATTAAAAAAAGGGAGAAGACGGAATAACAGCTTTGTGTCTTTCGGAGATTATTCTGTCTGGATAGAAAATGAAAGTCTTAACTTTTGATATAGGGGGTGCAAATACCAAGCGGTTAGTGCTTAATGTTGACTCTGGTGGGACAACGAGCGAAATCCACAACTTCCCCCTATGGAAAAAGAAAGGGGAATTTGCCGCATTCTTGCAGGGTCTAAAAGAGGATGCGGACATGGTGGGAATAACGATGACAGCGGAGCTTTCCGATGTCTTTTCCAGTAGAGAAGAGGGGATAAATTATATCGTATCTGTCTGTGAGGACGTATTTGAGGCCCCGGTATATCTTACGCTTGATGAAACGCTCCTGAAAGCTGGTGACATACCTAATCCCCTTGACATTGCTGCTGCCAACTGGGTCGCAAGCATCCACTTTCTCAAAAAAAAGTTTTCCGAAGGCATCCTCATAGACTGTGGCAGCACGACAACTGATATCATTCCGTTCAGTGCCAGTCAAAAATATCCCAGAAGGGACATCGATAGAATAAAATCTGAACAGCTGGTCTACACGGGCATACTCCGAACGCCGGTAAACACAATTGTGGATGCGATACCCTTCGGGGGTGAGATGGTCCACATCTCCTCAGAATACTTTGCGATAACGGCAGATGTCTATACCATCCTGGGACTTATTCCATCAGGCGCTTACTCCTGTGACACCCCCGATGGAAGAGGAAAAAGCCGTTCTGAGTCTATGCAGAGGATATCACGGCTTCTATGCGCAGACTTTGAGGAAGTTGGAACTGAGGCCGTCATGGATATTTGCAGGTATGTAAAGGAAAGGCAGGTGGAGAAAATAGCATCGGCCATAAAGAAACATGACAAAAAGGATGCATACATCTGCGGCGCAGGTAAAATACTGGCAGAGGAGGCGTGCGCCAGTGCAGGATTAAAAGCAATGGACCTCTCAATGATTACACCAGCCCACGACAACCTCCCGTGCCACGGCCTAGCGCATATGATCTTGGGCGATGATAGGTTCTGTAAAATAAACACTGAAGAAAAAGTTCTTATCAAATAAAAAAAGAGCTCTAGACCCATGATTTCAAAAGGCAAGCTAATCCAAACCCTGGAGACCTCGGCCGACCTGGAAGATGAAGCGGCAATATTAATCACCACTACACTAAAAAAAAGGATTTAAGAAAGTAGTGTGTCAGACCGAAAGCGACAAAGGATAATAGAAATCGCAGACACTATTAAAACTGAGGCCGAGGGGCATAAAAAGATGATAAGTGAGATGATAAAAAAGATTGAAGAAGGGGGTCAGGATGAGTTCTGAGGAAGGGCTAGTTCGCGCCTTTAGGGAGCTTGGGAAAATCGAGAGCAGTGCCAGGGATGTTTATTAAGACCTTTACATCAAAGCTCATTAAGACGGAGGAGTATCACATGGTACTAGTCGAGGAGGCAATCGACCTGATTTTGCGGGATAAAGCGTCGACGTAAAAATTATTGAAACAGTCCCGTTTCAGCATTAAATTTAAATACTTCTAAAATAATGTCCTCAAATGGCCATTTTAGACATGCTCAAAGAGGCTGAAAAGGCATTTCATGACATGGACTGGCAAAAGGTTGTTGATATTAACAGCGAAATCATTGCAAAAAACCCTGGCAAGAAGATTAAAAATCTCTCCAATGGATTTTACTATTACGCTTTAGCGAAGCTTGAAAAAGATCATAAGAGAACAATAATAGACCTTGAAAAGGCAGGAGAGTATTTTAAAACCGTCGACAGTTATCTCACGTCCCTTGCCGATATAGAAAAACTCATCCTGCTCTCAGAATTCGATAAAGAGAACCGGGATAAAAACCTCCTGGACCTTGCAGAACTCAGCCAGGACTTATTTATCAAAACAGACAATGTCGATTATCTTCTACTTGCCATAGATGCGTTTAAAGGGGCAAGACTTTACTTTAAGGGGGAAAAACTTGAGCAGATACTACTTGGCCTTCAGTTTTGCTATGGGAATTACGCCCCCACGTCTGAAAATCCAGAAAAGTATTACAGGAAAATAATCGAGTTTTCCACTGAGATAAAAATAACGGATTCTCCCACCTTCGCACGCTCGAAGATGAACGCTGCGGCCGCACATCACAATCTTGCATTTGTCTCCGACTATCCCCTGGAAAGCATAAAGACCGCAATAAAACTCAATAGAGAGGCCATTAAAATCTTTAAAAAAATAGATTCGCATCCGGAGACGGTAAAGGCACTCCAGTCCCTTGCAAACGAGCTCAGGGATGCCTCCGGGATAGATAATTCGAACGCAAAAAAATATCTTGAAAAGACAATTTTAACCAAAAGAGAAATTGTGGAAATGCTTCTAAAAGAAGGCTTTAGTATTGACACAGGCTACGAATGTCTGGATATAGGAACTATATGCATTGAGCTTGCCATTTGCGACAAAACATCATCTGAAGAACACTTCAAAAATGCGATAACTCACTTTAATTCCTCAACAGAAATTTTCAACAAGGAGGCGTGTGAGGAGGGGCTAGGCCATGCGAAGGCAGGAATCGCTGCCGTTTACAAAAATCAGGGGAAACTAAAAGAGGCGGCGGAGATGTTTGACGAGGCGATAGCAATATTTAAGGGAAAAGACCCGGTATTACTGGGTTATACAAAGCAGAACCTTGCAGCAACTTACCGGGATTTATCAAAGGCCACGGGCCAAAAAGAACTCCTCAATTCTGCAGAAAAGCTCGAAAAAGAGGCCGCAAAGCTCCTTAAAACTGCTGCTTAAAACCTCTCACTATGAGGACGTTTGTGTCTGCGTTTTCCTTGATGGCAAGGGAGACATGGCCTATCCTCACCCTTTCCATTCTGCTAAGCCCCCTTGACCCGCAGACCACGAGGTCGTAATTCGGCGCCTCTTTAAGGATTTCTTCCCTCACACTCTTGACACCCTTTCCAGCCCTGCAGAGTATCTCGACGTTAATCCCGATTTTCTTTTTTACGACGTTTGCGCACTCCAGGTCGCAATCGTTTGCGAGTTCCTTCTCAAGAAATTCCTGTGCGACAGAGAGCATTGTGACCTTTGATCCCATGGCTTTCCCGAGCATTGAGCCCATCAGGCACCCCGACTTTGCCGATTCTGAGCCGTCTGTGCAGATGAGGATCTTTTTTATCCTGTCGGTCTCGCGCTTTACGACAAGCACAGGGACATTTGCGAACTCTGCCACCTGATAGGAGACGCTTCCGAAAAGCATTCTCTCGATACCAAAAAATCCTGCTGAACCCAGCACCACGAGGTCATATTTTC
>JAZFTU010000129.1:0-6365 GCA_036446855.1 Hydrothermarchaeaceae archaeon (SeqCode)
TAGAGATGTATTGAAAATGATAACGATTCCGTCAAATATGGGATGCGACCTCCACAATCTGGAGCATATGAACGATGCAGATTTGGTGCTGTTTGTCGCAGGAAACCAGTTCATGGCAATGGAGGAACTTCTTTCTGCATTCAAAGAAGAAACTTCGGAAAGCAAGATTTTCTATGAGACGCTTCCTCCGGGGATGGAGCTTAGGCAAATTCTAAAAGGCGGAGCGATTTTTAGCGGCACCGTTATCGATGTCATTCCAGACGTATATGCTTCGGTATCTCTGGATTCCATGAAAAAGCTTGAGGAAAAAGGGCTCATAGAAAAGGGGGACTATTTCCTTTATCTGCACAACAGGCTCGTTTTAATGATCCCAAAGGGAAACCCTGCAGGAATTACCTCCGTTGAGGATTTAGGGAGGGATGATGTGAGAGTCTCCCAGCCAAACCCCGAGACAGAGGATATCGGGCCGTACATCACAGACATGTATAAAGATGCAGGTGGTGAAAAACTTGTCCACCGGATAATGGAAGAGAAGAGGGCCGAAGGCACGAGTATTATGACGATAGTTCACCACAGGGAAACTCCCCTCAGGATTGGCAAGGGCACAGTAGACGTTGGCCCTGTATGGGCAACCGAGGTACTTAATGCCATAAAGCAGGGCATGAAGGTCGAGATGATAGAACCTGGGCCAAAGCTTGACCAGAGAGATGCCATAAACTACTATATGGCCCGGCTAAAGAGGGCCCCGCACCCAAAAAGAGCCAGGGTGTTTTTGGACTTTATCAAGTCTGAAAGAGCCCAAAAGATTTATGAAAGATACGGCTTTGTCCCAGAAAAGGTTTTTTAATCATACACGTAAAGTAAAGAGGAATGTGGAAGTTTGAGCGGACCATGGACATGCTCTCCAGTAAAAAAGGGTATTCGCCCTACATATTGGTGTTCCTAACTCTAATCATTGGTTACATAATTGTAGGGGCCGTAATCCAGCAGCCGAAAGTCGGCGTGATACAGATAGACACATCCATCATGGGGTCAAGCACGGCCAGGGACATAGTCGAGATGCTGAGATATGCCGAGAAGAGGGATGATATCAAGGCCGTGGTACTCGAAATAAACAGCCCCGGGGGAGAGGTTACGGCCGTTGAGGACGTGTATATGAGCGTCCTTAAGTTGAGAAAGAAAAAGCCGGTTGTGGCCTCCATAGGCCAGATAGGGGCTAGCGGTGCGTATTACATCGCAGCTGGCGCAAATACCATTTTCTCAAAATCCAGCTCCTTTGTTGGGAGCATAGGTGTCCGGTCACAACTGCCAACGGCAGAGGAGCTGGATGAAAATACCATTACCACGGGGCCGTTTAAGAGGACCGGCTTTTCAAGGAGAGAATATGTTTACGGTATAAAACAGAGCCAGGAGGTATTTTTGCAAGTCATATTCCTCCAGCGCGGAGATAAGCTAAATATAGAGAAAGAAGAACTTGCAAAGGCGGCGATATACACAGGACTTAAGGCATACGAGCTCGGGCTTGTAGACACCATCGGGTCCCACAGCGATGCCATCGAAGAGGCGGCAAATCTTGCAGGTATTGCCAACTATGGCATCGTCGACATAAACAACGAGACGGGGACCACCTTTCGGGACACCTCCTTTACGTTTGTCAATGAAAGCTCTTTTGCCCCAACAAATACCGCACCTGTCAACTACTACATCTACATGGAGTTTGAAAAATGAAAAAGAACCGGGCCGTAGCAATAATCGTTATTCTGATACTCCTCCAGTTCATCTGGTATTACAGGGGCATTTATATAGCTCCTCCGACCGAGAGCCTCAGGCTGGATGATATTTCTGTAACAGAAATTTATCCAAGGCCCTTTACAGACAAGTATGAGGTGGGCGATGGCACTGTGATATTCGACCTGGGCCTTAACAGCACCCGGCATTCCTTTGAGCTTACCCCCCTTTTAAACCGCCTGACATCAAGGGGCTTTTCCTATGAGTTCATGGAGGGCAGAGAAGAGCTCTCAGAGAAGCTAAAATACGCATCCTCCCTCGCAGTCATATCTCCAAAGCCCGCATTTAAGACAGGTGAAGTAAAGGAAATCAAAAGGTTCATAGATAGGGGGGGCCGATTGTTATTGATATCTGACCCGGAGAGGGCAGACAGCATAAACAGCCTCTCCTCGGGCTTTGGGATAATCTTCGAGGGAGGCTACCTGTACAACATGCACGTCCACGAGGGTAATTTCAGGAACATATACCTCCGGGAATTTGCAGAGAGCAACGTTACAGAGGGGCTCAAAAAGGTCGTCCTGTACTCGTCGTGCCCAATAACGGGCCTTGAGGGCATAATGTTCGGCGATGGGGACACCCATTATTCCAGGGGAGAGGGCGGGCGGCGCTATTCTCCCGCTGTCATGGGAGATGGAATTTTAGCCATTTGCGACCTCACGTTTCTTACTGAGCCGTATAGCGCCCTTGAGGATAACCCCCTCCTGGTCTCCAACATAGCAGACTTTCTTACGCAGGGCAAAAGGGCCTACCTGCTTGAGAATTTCCCATACTTCCTTGATGAGGAGGTGGGCGTCTCATATGCCAGTGCCTCCCTTTTAGAGCAGGCCTTCAAGATGAGGGAAATCCTGGATAGAGACGTTGCCCTGGGCGCAGAAGAGGACACGTCAAAAGATGCCGTCATACTGGGCCTCTATGACAATTACGTGGAGCTGTCTTCGCACCTGGACCACGGGAATATAACGATTGAGGGGGGCATGCTGAGTGTGCCGGGCATTGGGGAGTTCGAAAGTGAGGAAACCGCCTTTGCATACTTATATGAGGACGGGAAAAGGCGGGTTATGATAATAATGGCAGATAGCGCGGAGAATTTAACGGCCATGCTCAAGCTGATGGAGGAGGGGGAACTTGGGAGCATTATCGTAAACGAGAGGATTGCCATAACCCTGCCATCCGCGGCGGAAACACAAGAGGGCTCTAATTCTCCTGCAAAAGGAGTGATACAGCCCGAAAAAAATGGAGAGGACACATAAAAACTGATGGTGTTGCTGGAATCTAAAAAAATCCCACTTGGAATCAGGATGCCTGATTTTACACTAAAGGACCCTAAGGGGGAGGTCGTTAATGGAGATGATTTGTATGGGGAAGCGGGCATTATAGTTGTTTTTACCTGCAACCACTGCCCCTATGCAAAAGCTGTATGGGGAAGGCTCATAAGAATCGCAAAATATGCAAGTTCCCAGGGCATAAACACGGTTGCGATAAATCCCAACATTCATCCCAACTATCCCGAGGACGCCCCGGACAAAATGGCCGAGATGATAGAAAGGCGCAGGATAGATTTTCCATATCTTATCGATGAGTCGCAGGGGGTGGCAAGGGCATTTAATGCAGAGTGCACTCCTGATATCTACCTCTACGATGAAGGTCACAGGCTCGTATACCACGGGCGGATAGATGACAACTGGAAGGACGAAAAAATGGTCAGACAAGAAGACCTAAAAGAGGCAGTGGAGAATTTAGCTGGAAAACGGCCAATATCTGGCGTACAGTACCCGTCAATAGGCTGCTCTATAAAGTGGCGAAGCATCTGAATGGATTATTTTGTAAATGTAATCGCATAGTGATACTCACCAGCTTCGATAATCTGGCCATCTTTAAAGCCATACGGGGCTAATATCTCCTTTACTTCGTCTGGAGTCAACCTGACATGCAACGGAGGTCCGATCGGGTCTTCAATTTTCTTGAATTCCACAACAACAAAGAGGCCACCATCTTTTAGCACTCTGTAAATTTCCCCCAATGAACTGTCAACCTCTTCATTTGTAACAAAGCCGTGAAATACGTCTGCCATCAGGCACATGTCGATGCTTCCATCCGTTATGGGCATGGTTTTTGTCAGGTCCGCACTCACTGCTCGGATATTTCCGATGCCCCTCTCATGACTCTCTTTTTTTACAGCGTTTATTGCTTCCTCGTAAATGTCAACGGCATGTACTCTCCCAGTCTCTCCGACAATTTCGGAGGCCACAAAAGAGAAATGACCTTCCCCACAACCGGCGTCTAGAAAGGTATTGCCCCGCTTTAGTCCGGCTTGAGTAAGAATCTTTTCTGGATCAAGAAGGTCCCTGCTGGACTTTCCAGAGTGTTCGTGTCGTTCCAATTTTTTTCATTCTTCCTTTAATTTAATCTTTGAATATATACAAGTATATAATGTATTGCCCATATCCATATAGCTTACTTCATACCTCATTCAAGGGCATGGAAACAAAACATTTGGGAACAGAACACTCTTTTATTCTAAGGCTATTGGGCCATGGGGAAATGTCAGCTTCAACTCTCACAAGCGCAAACTTTGGGACCCTGTCCCAAACAAGAAGGATGCTCGAATATTTGATAGGTTTGGATCTTGTGGAAAGGAAGTTTTGCGGGGATGCAATAAAGTACAAGAGGAAGTAATTTTACATGAAGCGCCAGACGGGGCCTCAGCAGGACTTAATCAAAAGGCGGATAATCCGGGAAAAAGGCTGGTTCGTACCCTCTCTACATGAAAAGTATCTAAAGCTGTAGATAGCACACTTGCTTCTAACGAATCTTAAAAGTGGTGGAGTGGAGGTCAGGGAAGTGTGAGGAAATCACGACATCGTTGGTGGTGAGGAAGATACAAGAGTTTCCCTGACCATTCTTAGATTAAGATATAATGATATATATATGTTTCGGTAAAATGGGCTTTTTTACGAATTAAACAAACAATAGAGGTAAAATAACTTATATATTTTTTCGTAGACATTTGTAAGACCGTATTGTCCCTTAGATAATAATATATCTTCCACTAATAGTATTATATCTGATAAAACACCTCCCACCCATTTTTATTCCCCTGAGTCATAGAACATATTGCCATGTTCGAGATTAAGTACAGGGACGCTGCCGGAAGAATTGGGATTTTACATGCGAAGGGCAAGAAAATCGAGACCCCGCTTATCCTGCCAGTCATACGCCCATCCCATCAAGGTGTCCCGCCAAAAGACATGAAAAAGATGGGGTTTTCGGGCGTGATTACAAATTCTTATATAATTAAGCAGGACTCTGCCCTCAGGGAGCGGGTCTTAAAGGAGGGCGTGCACAGGTTTCTTGGCTTTGACGGCCTTGTGATGACCGACTCTGGTTCGTACCAGCTTTACGAGTACGGGCGGGTCGATGTCGGTCCAAGTGAGATAGTAAAATTCCAGAGGGACGTGGGTTCGGATATCGGCGTAATACTGGACATCCCATCACCGCCCGACATGGATGAAAAAGAGGCAAAAAGCGATGCCGATGAGACTTTCAGGAGGGCAAAAGAGAGCGTAGGCTTAAAGGGCGACATGCTCCTGTGCGGCACAATCCAGGGCTCGACGCACCCCAAGCTTCGGGAGAGGGCAGCAGAGGAGATGGGGGGGCTGGATTTTGACATACACCCGATAGGCGGGGTCGTTCCTCTAATGGCCGACTATAGATATAGGGATCTTTCAGAGGTTGTAATGCATGCAAAAAAATACCTCCCTCCCGAAAGGCCCGTGCATCTATTCGGATGCGGTCATCCCATGGTGTTTGCACTTGCGGTTGCGATGGGGTGCGACATCTTCGATTCTGCGGCATATGCCCTGTACTCCAAGGACGGAAGGTACATCACGCCATCTGGAACTCTAAGGCTCAAAGAATTACGAGAATTCCCATGCTCCTGCCCGGTATGCGCAAATAGCACCCCAAGAGAGATTTTAGGGCTCAATGAAAATGACCGGATAGATGCGCTCTCCAGGCACAACCTTTACGCCTCCATCGAAGAGATAAAACGGGTCAAGCAGAGCATATATGATGGCTCCCTTTTTGAGCTTGTGGAAAGACGTGCGAGAAGCCATCCGTACCTCTTGGAGGGACTCAGGCACTTTCTTTCACATGACCTCGAAAGGTTTAGCCCTGTTACAAAGCGCTCGGCATTCTTCTTTTTTGGTCCAGAGTCCCTAGAAAGACCAGAGGTAAAAAGGCATCTAGAGCGACTTAAAAAAATCGAGAAGGGCAGATGCCTCATGCTTCTTCCCGATGGAAAAAAGCCGTATTCGGAGGCGTACGATATTGCAAGTACCAAAGAGCGCCACATATGCATAGCATCTCCCGTATTTGGGATAATACCCTTGGAGGTCGAGGAAGTTTATCCACTGGGCCAGCACGAGCATTCTGGAAAAATCTCTCAAGAGCAGGCAGAATTCATTAAAAGTTGCATAAAGAATTATGGGCACTTTGAGCGGGTGTTGGTGCATAAAGACCTCGATTTTTTGGGAATCGAAGGCGAGGTATTCGAGGACATCTCAGATTTTAAGACG
>JAZFTU010000130.1:0-4013 GCA_036446855.1 Hydrothermarchaeaceae archaeon (SeqCode)
TCGGGGAATGGGAGGCTTCTATGAAGGAAAAAGATGCCAGGCTCAAGTCTGAAAAAAAGGAGATTTTGGACCTCTACGGGGATATGTGATGATAAAGAAATTCAAGGCCATGAGAAGCGATGGTCAGAAAATCACAGAGGATGTGCCTGTTGAGAAGGGAATAAGACTTTTTGTCAATGGGAAGCTTGTTGCCAACGTAAAGCTTTCTCCGGGATATGAAGAGGAATTTGCCATAGGGTACTGCATAGGCGAGGGGCTCGTCAAGGACGCATCTGCAATACTTGACGTTGGGCTGATGGAAAATGCCCTGGATGTGAAAGTAAAGGAAAAACTTGATATGTCCTACACAAAAGAGCTCACCTCAGACTGCATCAGCGGGTGGCGAATGGGTGCAGAGATGGGGGATGTGAGCGTCGATTCAAATCTTAAGATAAATGCAAGCGACATAACAAAGAACATGGCCCGCCTTTCCAAAAGCTCAAAGAATTGGAAAAAGACCGGAGGATTTCACTCCACCGCCCTGGTATGCGGGAAGAAATTTCTTTTTTCTGAGGACATAAGCAGGCACATAGTGACAGATAAGATAATAGGAATGGGGGTTAAAGGCTCTGTAGATTTTAACAAATCTTATCTTCTTACGAGCGGGAGGCTCCCCGGAGACATGGTCATAAAAGTTGCCAGGGCAAATATCCCGATAATTGCCTCAAGGACGGCCCCGATATCGTCAGGCATAGAATGCGCAGAAAAGACAGGTATCACACTAGTTGGATTTGCGAGGGGGAAGAGAATGAATATCTACACCTGCCCCCAAAGGATAAACATTAACTTATAAACTTCCAGTTCCCCTTTCTCATAGAGGCAACAATCACATCGACGGCCTCTGGACCAAGATTGTATTTCTCAAGGAGCACAGTCCGCTTTTTGTCTATGAGGATATTTACCAGCTCTTCGAGTTTTATGTTTAATTTCATTACCTAAACAGCTGAATTTAACGATTCAAAACTTTTATACATGGCATGCAAAATATTATCATGGACTACCGGACAGCGGGCCTTGAAGTAATAAGGGAAATACAAAAAAAGATTTTGTACCTGACTCTGGCAATCGTGGCCGGGCTCATGATTGGCTGGTACGTCGCATATTTCATAATAGTCACCCTAAAGTCCCAGATGCTGCCTCCTGGTGTGAATCTCATCGCCTTAACGCCCCTGGAGTTTGTAATCGTGCAACTGAAGATTTCGATAATACTAATCGTGCTTGCTGGGCTTCCCTACCTTGCATATCTTTTGATAAAACGGCTGAAAATAAAAAAGAGTGGACCGGTCCTCCTGGCATGGGGGGTCTGCCTCATAGTATTCTTCAGTTCAGGGGTGCTTTTTGGATACTACCTGCTTCTCCCAATCATCATCACATTTTTGACTACAAATATTATGGATGCGGGGATGGAGCCACTCTATTCTGTAAATGACTTTGTGTTTTTTTCAATATCTATGATGGTGATACTGGGGCTGGTATTCGAGTTTCCGGTAGTGACAGTATGGCTCACAAGGGCCGGGATTATATCTTCGCAGACCCTCTCAGAGAAGCGCAAGCATGCATACGTTGCAATATTCATCATCGCAGCGGTAGTCACGCCCGACCCCTCGATGGTGAGTCAGAGCATACTTGCCGTGCCCTTTATTTTCTTTTACGAATTGAGCATACTGGTATCGCGTTTGTTTGGATTTCGGGGGCGAACATAAGGTGGCAGGATGACTGAGCCCCATTCCCAAAAAGACGAGGAACTCGCACTCGAAGAACATCTCACCGAGCTTAGAAAAAGGCTCATTATAGTCATCCTCGCAACGAGTATAATCACAATCGTTGTCTACCCATTTTCAGACAGCCTGATTTTGAAACTGAAAAATGACCTTATCCCAGAAGGGGTGAGGCTTATTGTTCTAAACCCCATCGATTACGTTGTTGCAAGGATAAAGATAGCAGCGCTATGTGCGCTCGTAATCGGCATCCCGGTCATCATCTTTGAGACGTTCCAGTTCATGAGGCCTGGTCTTTTTCCTACTGAGGAAAGGTTTATTTTAATAGTGGTTCCGCTATCGGCCCTGCTCTTTATTTCAGGTGCGGCCCTCTCATACTTCCTGCTTGCCCCGCTTTCACTTGGACATCTGATCCGGTATTCTGGAGACGTCGTAATCCCTGCACTCGTCCTAAGCAGGTTTGTATCGTTCATCACGTTCATGCTTCTAAGCTTCGGCCTCATTTTTCAGATTCCACTTGTAGTCTGGCTTTTGTTAAAATCCGGCCTGATAACTGTCAGGGACTTAAAGCACAAAAGAAAGTATGTATACGCGGTTTTAATTGTGGGGGGCATCTTCCTCTCTCCAGAGCCCACCCCCCTTACACCGATATTTGTAACAGCGGGCCTGGTAATTATATACGAGATAAGCGTTTTTGTGGCAGGCAAGCTAACTTAAGCCTTCATGGATAAGTTTTAAAAGTTTGAGATTTACTTATTAGATTACAATGCCACCTAAATGCCCCATATGCAACCAGGAAACCTCATTGGAACGATCAATCCAGGGGGGAAGGATAGCTACTGACTATTTTTGTAGCGACTGTATGATAGTCTGGTATACTGGAGAAGACAAAAAGATGCACATAGGGGTGTCCAGTACTCACTCCAAGGCGAGCAAATTAAACGATGAGGAATTTGAAAATCTCGTAAAACGGATTACAGATTATGAACGGCAGTAGAATCGGCACGAAGATAGAACGCTTCGGGAAGGTCGATTCTACTAACGATATTGCAAAAAGCCTCGCAAGGGACGGTGCCCGTGAGGGAACAGTTATTATCGCTGATTCGCAAAGCGGGGGGCGTGGGCGATACGAAAGGTGCTGGTCTTCTCCATCCGGCGGCATCTTCGTTTCTGTCATCTTAAGGCCGGACACTCTATCTGGCAGGGTATCGCTCCTCCCGCTTCTCGCAGGCTCTGCCGTGGCAAATACCTTAAACGGGCTTTATGGAATAGGCGCCCAGGTCAAATGGCCAAATGACGTTCTTATAGGTGAAAGAAAGGTCTCAGGGATACTCTCTGAGATTGATACAGACGATGACTTCGTTATCGTGGGGATCGGGATAAACGCAAATTTCGACCCAGGGGACCTACCAAAAGAAGTTAGAAAGACCGCAACAACCCTCAAAGCGGAGCTAAAAAGGGAAGTGTCGAAAACAGAGCTTCTGCGCCGTCTGCTTTCAGAGCTTGATGATATGTACAACCGATTTTGCACTGGTTCTCTGAAAATTTCCTGTAGCACTATAAAAAAACAGGTGAAAGTAATTACAAAAACACAAGAATTTTTAGGCAAGGCCGAGGAAATTGACGAAACCGGCGCACTTATCCTTCGTTTAGGTGATGGTTCAACCCAGAGAATTATAAGCGGCGAATGCATCCATCTATCTGAAGGTATCGATTCCACATTTTAAACTCTGATACGTTTTTTGTGCCATTATATACCCATCAAAGCTATTTGCTGTGCTAAATAGAGATATTAAAAGAAGGCATATATACTAGTATATATTTTATTTCCCCTCTATATAAAAAGCTTTTTTACCAAATAGAGATATAATGCGACTTAAATTCGGGACGAAAATCAAAAAAGGGCTTATTATCGCCGCTTCGCTCACCTTGCTTTTAGTTTACACTACAGCAAACAGTGCAACCGGCCCAATTATCACCGAAGCAGGCGTAGACCCTGTAAAGGTCCGTCCTGGAGACACAATGACAGTGACCGTGGCAGTCGAAGACGAAAGCGGTGTCTCGGATGTAATTGCAGACATGGACGGCATAGATACGCTTGAATTAGAGATTGTAGAGGGCACCATCTATAACGGAATCTGGCAGAAAGAGTGGCTGGTTCACGACACCGTAGTAAAAGACTACAACACGACAATAATCGTAACAAACATGCTGGGCCTGATTTCGAAGACTATAATAGAATGGAGCGACCCCGAC
>JAZFTU010000131.1:0-23220 GCA_036446855.1 Hydrothermarchaeaceae archaeon (SeqCode)
CCCTTTGAAAAGTGTTTTATTATACTATTAATTTTGTTCATCTATAAACATATTTTGAATGTATTTAAAGTTTATTACAGAAAAAATTGAAGAATTTAGCCTTTTCGAACCAAATCTTAACCTCAATCCTCTCTAATTCTGGTTAATGCTTCGAACGGGGCAACTAAAGTTTAGTAATACTAACCTATTCGATAATCTCTACCATGCCTTTTTTCAATCCATGCAATCTTGCCCGTGCCCCCGGACGACATATTTTTTTAAAACCAATAGCTGACATTAGCCCAATTCAATAACGTCACATATCGGGAGACATCATACTTATTTTGGTTGGGACAGCAAATGAAGAATATCATAGTAAGAGGAGCAAGAGAGCACAATCTGAAAAATATTGACGTGGAACTACCCCGGGACAAGTACATCGTAATCACCGGCCTCTCCGGAAGCGGGAAATCCACACTCGCATTCGACACAATTTATGCAGAGGGGCAGAGGAGATACGTTGAGTCCCTCTCATCCTACGCACGCCAGTTCCTGGGACTCATGAGCAAGCCGGATGTAGACAGCATCGAAGGGCTTTCCCCCGCAATATCAATAGACCAGAAGACCACGAGCAAAAACCCCCGGAGCACGGTGGGCACGGTAACCGAGATATACGACCACCTCAGGCTCTTGTTTGCAAGGATTGGAATTCCCTACTGCCCCGAGCACAACATAAGAATAGAATCCCAGACCCCCCAGAAAATCGCAGATCAAATCCAAAAGAATATGGGGGGCACAATAACAATACTTGCCCCAATCGTTCGCCAGAAGAAGGGAACATACGAAAAGCTCATCTCTGACCTGGGAAAAGATGGCTACGTTCGCGTGCGCGTAAATAAAAAAATCCAGAGGACCGATGAAAAAATTTCCCTTGAAAGGTATAAAAAACACGACATCGAAATCGTAATCGACAGGACAAGCGCCGATGATTCCGCACGCCTCGTCGAGGCATGCGAGCATGCCATAAAAAAGTCAGAGGGCCTTATAATCGCAGTAGACGAACAGGGTGAGGAGACGACATACTCATCCATGATGGCCTGCCCCATCTGCGGAATCGCCTTTGAGGAGCTTCAGCCCAGGATGTTCTCATTCAACAGCCCTTTTGGGGCCTGCGAGGCATGCCACGGGCTCGGCATAAAGATGGATTTTGACGAAGACCTCATCATACCCGACAAGTCAAAATGTATTGCGGAAGGGGCAGTAACACTCTATAAAAATGCGATAGACGGCTGGAGGACCCAGTATCTTGCCTCTGTTGCAGAGTCTTCCGGATTCGACGTATTTACCCCGATTAGCGATCTTACAAAAGAACAGTGCGACATCCTCCTTTACGGGTCAACTGCACAAATCAGGTTTAACCTGCAGATGAAAAATGGTGATGCAAACTGGTCCCACGTGGGGGAGTGGGAAGGGCTCATCCCGCAATCTGACCGCCTCTACCATCAGACCCAGTCGGACTACCGGCGAAAGGAGCTTGAGAAATTTATGCGCATAAGCAATTGTCCTGCCTGTGAAGGCAAGAAGCTCAAGCGAAAGGTACTTTCAGTGAAGGTGGCAGAGATGTCCATAATCGAAATTACCGACATGTCCATTGATAGCTGCATTAGCTTTTTCAAAGGCCTAACGCTGTCAAAAAAGGATTCGGAGATAGCAAGACAGATACTAAAGGAGCTTTTTGAGCGCTTAACGTTTCTCGACCGCGTCGGGCTCAACTATCTCACCCTCTCCCGGAGTGCCGGAACTCTCTCTGGAGGGGAGGCCCAAAGAATACGCCTTGCAACGCAAATAGGATCAAACCTCATGGGAGTCCTATACATTCTCGATGAGCCGTCCATTGGCCTTCACCAGAGGGATAACAAAAGGCTCATTGACACGCTTCTAAAACTCCGGGACCTGGGAAATACCCTGGTTGTAGTGGAGCACGACGAGGAGACGATACGCAGCGCCGACCACGTAATCGATATGGGCCCTGGAGCCGGCCTTCATGGAGGCGAGGTAGTCTCACAGGGAACTCCAAAACAGATTGAGAAGGACCCTCGTTCGCTTACCGGAAAGTATCTTTCAAAAAAACTCTCCATAGAAACGCCCCGGAAAAGAAGGACAACAAGCAAGTTCATTCACATAATCGGGTGCCGGGAAAACAATCTCAAATCTATAGATGTGAACATACCTATAGGACTCCTTACGCTGATTACCGGCGTTTCCGGAAGCGGGAAATCCACCCTGGTTTATGAAATCCTCTACAAGGCGCTTATGAACATGCTCCACAATTCAAGAGTTCGTCCTGGAAAACATGATGCAATTGAACTTGACACTGATATAGACAAGGTCATAGTAATCGACCAGAGCCCGATAGGGAGGACCCCGCGTAGCAATCCTGCAACGTACACGAAGGTATTTGATGAAATACGAAGGCTCTTTTCAGAGACCCAGGAATCTCGGATGAGGGGCTATAAGCCTGGCAGGTTCTCCTTTAATGTCAGAGGGGGGCGATGCGAGGCGTGCAAGGGGGATGGAGTAATAAAGATTGAGATGAACTTTCTTCCTGACGTATATATTGAGTGCGAGGAATGCAAGGGGAAAAGGTACAACAGCGAAACACTCGAGGTCAAGTTTAAAGGGAAATCCATTTCAGACATCCTGGACATGAGCGTTGAGGAGGCGCTAAAGCTTTTTAAGAACATACCCTTCATCAGAAAAAAGCTGCACACTCTCAGCAGGGTCGGCCTCGATTATATACAGCTCGGCCAGAGTTCTACAACGCTTTCAGGGGGAGAGGCACAGCGAATCAAGATAACGAGGGAGCTTTCAAAAAAGGCGACAGGAAGGACCGTCTACCTTTTGGACGAGCCTACAACTGGCCTGCACTTCCACGATTGCAAAAAGCTGATTTCTGTTCTTCAGGACCTTGTAGAGAAGGGAAATACCGTTGTTGTAATCGAGCATAACTTTGATGTAATAAAGTCGGCAGATCATATCATTGACCTTGGACCGGAGGGCGGGGAGGGAGGCGGGAGGATAGTGGCACAGGGATCTCCAGAAGTTGTGGCAAAAATCAAGAAGAGTCATACAGGGAATTTCTTAAAAAAGGTATTATCCAAATGATAGACTTGGGGCCTTTCCCGGATAGCCCGGGGTGCTACCTGTTCAGGGATAGCGTAAATTCCGTAATCTATGTAGGCAAGGCAAAAAACCTGCAAAAGCGGGTTAAGAGCTATTTTAAGAATGGAAGCATTGACCCGAAGACCGAGGCACTCATAAAGGCAATCGAGGGCGCAGATTTCATTGCAACCGATAGTGAGGTCGAGGCCCTCATCCTGGAAAATACCCTGATAAAAAGGCACCAGCCGAAGTACAACATCGACCTTAAAGACTCAAAACAATACGCCTACCTCGAGATAACCGAGGGTCCCTTTCCCCGGCTTTTAATCAAAAGGGGGAAGAGAGGGGATGGAAAATACTTTGGGCCCTTTGTTTCGGCTCTCGACCGAAACTACATCATGACAGCGCTAAACAGGTCATTTAAGCTGAGGACGTGCAAGAGGCTTCCAAAGCGTGCATGCTTAAGGTATCACATCGGAATCTGCGGAGCCCCATGCATCGGAATGGTTGAGGAGAGAGAGTACAACGGCAATATCGAGAGGGTGGCCATGATTCTCAATGGGAAGATTGAAGAGCTCAAGTTAAAGCTGGAGCAGGATATGGAGGGGCACTCTCAAAACCAGCGATACGAACAGGCATTAAGCATTCGAGACCAGCTCTATGCCATTCAATCGCTAAAAGAGCGCCAGAAAATGGAACGGCAACGGTCCTGCGACGAGGACGTCTTAAACTACGTAATAAAGAATGGGAAAGTCTACCTCCTCCTGTTCAACGTTTACAAGGGGACGCTTTCCAACAAGCAGGAGTTTGTTTTTGACTTCAGCGAGGATTTTTTTGAAGAGTTTCTCATTCAATTCTATTCAGAAAATCCGGTTCCTGCAGAAATCATCATGCCTGCGCCAATTGACACCCCCTTAAAAGAATTTTTTAAAAGAGCAAGAGAAAATAAAGTAAAAATAACTGTCCCAAAACTCGGGGAAAAAAAACAGCTCTTAGAGCTTGTGAAAAAAAATATTGAACTCATATTTTTCGGGGACATGGGAAAACTTTCGGATCTTAAGCAGGCGCTCAGGCTGAGCGAAATCCCGGCGGTAATCGAGTGCTTCGATATCTCGCACCTTTCGGGAACGTCAACCGGGGGGTCAATGGTACAATTCCGGTATGGAACTCCTGACAAAGGGAACTATAGAAGATTTAAAATCCGGTCGGTTGACGGAATTGACGACGTTCGGGCCATAGCAGAGGTGGTTCGGAGAAGGTACACCCGATTAAAAAATGAGGCCTCTGAATTCCCTAATCTCATTGTCATAGACGGCGGATTGGGCCAGCTCAACGCTGCCTTGCGTGAGCTAGAGGCACTCGAGGTGCGCCTTCCAGTAATTGCCCTTGCAAAACAAAATGAGGAGATTTACCTCCCTGGTCTAAAACGGCCAATAAGACTGGATAAAAAGAGAAAATCCCTTAAAGCCCTCCAGGAAATCCGTGATGAGGCGCATCGCTTTGCCCTGTCGTACAACAGGCTTCTAAGAAAAAAAGAGATGATAAAATGAAATTTAAGCTTACTTCAAAGTTCCAGCCCACGGGTTCACAGCCCGAGGCGATTAGGAAACTTGCGGCAGGACTTAAAAAAGGGTACAGAGAGCAGACTTTGCTTGGAATCACTGGCTCTGGAAAGACGTTTACCATGGCAAATGTCATTGGCCGGGTACAGAAGCCAACGCTCGTTCTCTCCCATAACAAGACTCTCGCAGCCCAGCTCTATAGCGAGTTTTTGGAATTTTTTCCAGAAAACAGGGTCGAGTACTTCGTATCATACTATGATTATTATCAACCTGAATCATATATCCCACAAAAGGACCAGTATATCGAAAAGGATGCCGAAATCAATCAAAAAATCGAGCAGATGCGGCTTTCTGCCACGGCATCTCTCATGTCACGAAAAGACGTAATCATTGTTTCTTCAATATCCTGCATCTATGGTCTCGGAAATCCAGAGCACTTTGAAAACCTCGGATTCGAGATAAAAGAGGGGCAAACGATAAACAGAAGCGATATTTTAAGGCAGCTTATAAACATCCAGTTTGAGAGGAATGATTTTGAGCTCATGCCTGGAAGGTTCAGGGTGAGGGGAGATACCATCGACATTGTCCCCGGGTATTATAACAATATTATCCGGGTTGAGATGAGTGGAGACCTGATTGAAAAGATAAGGGAAATTGACAAAACCACTGGGGAGATAATTGAGGAGATGCCGTACTATTATGTTTTTCCTGCGCGGCACTTTGTGATACCTGAAGGCACAATGAATAGGGCTATACTCTCCATAAAAGAGGAGCTGGACGCTGTGCTGCCTGGTCTTGATATTATTGAGGCACACAGGCTCAAGCAAAGGACTCTTTATGACATCGAGATGATTGAGGAGACCGGATACTGCAAGGGCATTGAAAACTACTCTCGGCATTTTGATGGAAGGCAGCCAGGGGAAAAACCATACTGCCTTTTGGACTATTTTCCTGATGATTTTCTGATGATAATAGACGAGAGCCATCAATCGCTTCCTCAATCGCGCGCCATGTTTAACGGGGACCATACGCGTAAAAAGTCACTTGTTGACTATGGCTTTCGCCTGCCAAGCGCATTTGACAACCGCCCCCTCAAGTTTTTCGAGTTTGAAAAGTACATGAAGAACGTAATCTTTGTCTCCGCAACTCCTGGAGACTATGAACTGCAAAACTCAAAGCAGGTAGTGGAGCAAATTATACGGCCCACCGGGCTTTTGGACCCGGTAGTCGAGGTGCGAAGAATTGAGGGCCAGATTGAAGACATCAAAAGAGAGATTCATGCCACCATAAGCAGGGGAGACAGAGTGCTCCTAACGACCCTTACAAAGAAACTCGCAGAAGAGCTCTCAAATTATCTATCGGGTAGTGACATCAAGACAAGGTACCTGCACAGCGAAATAGACACGCTGGAAAGAAGCGAGATAATAAGGCAGCTTCGCGTCGGAAAATTCGATGTGCTCGTGGGAATCAACCTGCTCAGGGAGGGCCTCGACATCCCGGAGGTAGGATTTATTGGCATACTCGATGCAGACAAGGAGGGCTTTCTTAGAGATGCCCGGAGCCTGATTCAGATAATCGGGCGCGCAGCAAGAAATGTAAATTCAAAAGTCGTGCTCTATGCAGACAATAATACCGAGTCTATGAAGCGGGCCATCGCAGAAACCAGCCGCAGGAGAACCATGCAGCTATCATATAACAAAATACACAACATCACCCCAAAAACCATCATAAAACCAGTAAAAGAAAAAGAAGTCGAGGTGACTGACACGAGGCACATTCCAAAGGGGGAAATTCCAAACGCCATAATTGAGCTTGAGGCCCATATGAGGAATTCTGCAGATAAACTGGATTTTGAAAAAGCGATAATGCATAGAAATCAAATAAACAAACTCAAAGAGCGGCTTTCAGATTTGAAATCTATTCAAAGATAGCGGACAAAAAATAAAACAATTTTTCCCCTGGGTCATGCAATGAACTTTAACATTTTTTCTGTTTTGTGGAGAATTTAACTCCAATTCATCCATTTCTGACTTTCTACATGTGACAGTGTGGAGTTTTCTTTACCTAAACCCACACATGGAACTGAAATCCTCTTTCATAGAAGAACTCGCTACTCGTCAGAACTACATGTAACTCCTTCGCTTTAGTCTCTGCAAACCCTTATCCGGTCTTCAAAATCTATTTTTTACCTCTCTCCTTATATGCGAAGTTAGAATGATGGGGTATACGCCCCCTCACATGGTACCAATTTTAAACATCTTCGTGCCGCATTTAGAACATGTGCCCTTGACAGCCGGTTTACCATTCTTCATTTTTATTTGCTCTGCATCTTTTATCTCTCTTTTTGCTTTGCATTTCATGCAATACCCTTCGACCATAGTTTAAACACCTCACTAAAACATTTTAACTACCCCCCCATATAGCTTGCCTGTTTATATTTCTTTTCCCTCCCTTTTTCGGGTTCCCAAAAAAGATTTAGGGGAGTAAAACTTACAATCTCTAGAATAATAGAAGCCTCCGGAGGGGTCTGGACCCAGGGGCAAGAGCCCCTTATAAAAAAAGTTGTGGAGATCAAGAAGATCTCTGGATTTATATGATATTATACTTAATTTCCCCATAGTGGAACTTGTAAAAAAAATAAAAGTGAAAAGGAGCCTCCGGGGGGATTTGAACCCCCGACCGCCTGATTACAAGTCAGGCGCTCTGGCCAATCTGAGCTACAGAGGCTTTCTCGGCAGATGCATTAAATACATGTTTAACGAAAAATGTATTTATGATTTGCGGTATCGACGAGGCAGGAAGAGGGCCTGTACTCGGAAACCTCGTGGTGGCAGGGGTGCTCTGCCGAAAAGAAGACATAGGACGCCTAAAGGCCATGGGGGTAAATGACTCAAAAAAGCTCAATGCCAAAAAAAGAGAAGAACTTTACAAGGAGCTGAAATCGCAGTTCAAGTGCCACGTATTAAACATTCTCCCCTCCGAGATCGATGCCTCAAATATCAACCGCCTGGAGGGCGCTAAATTTGGCGAGGTGATAATCGCGCTTAAGCCAGAAACAGCGTATGTGGACTGTGCCGACGCATCGCCTCAAAACTTTAAAAGATACATCGACAGAAAAATTGACTTTGAATGCAAGCTTATAGTAGAGCACAAGGCAGATGAAAAATTCCCCATAGTATCTGCTGCATCTATAATAGCCAAGGTTTCAAGAGACGCACAAATCGAGAATTTGAAAGAAGAATATGGGGACATCGGAAGCGGGTATCCCTCAGACCCAAAGACCATAGCATTCTTAGAGGAATGGTTCCGAAAAAACCGCTCTTTTCCACACTTTGCGAGAAAGAAATGGAAGACATTGAGCCGCATTGGAAATGTGAAGCTCACTGATTTTTGAGTATATGTGGGAAAATATATATTGGTATATACAATACGTGCCATATATTTATATAATGACCGGGGGAATAGTATTCCAAGATGACGGAATTAGAGGGAGAGATGTCATGATGAAGATAATGGTTGTCGATGATGACCCGGATGTTATACTCGTATTAGAAAGGATACTTAAAAAATTCGGGTGCGAGGTAGTAGGTATAACTGACAGCAAGAATTGCGTGAGCCGGGTAAAAGAGGAAATGCCGGATTTAATTTTTCTGGATGTCATGATGCCGGGCGTAAATGGCTGGGAAATCTGCAAAAAGTTAAAGGACGACCCGGCGACTGCACACATCTACATATCCATGGTTACTGTAAGATGCGAAAGAGAGGACAAGGAAAAGAGCATCAGGTATGCAAAGGCAAACCAGCACCTATGCAAGCCAATCAATATACAAGAAATCGACAGAATCGTTAAGAAGGCCGAGGGCTCCGAAGCCTAAACTACCTTTAATTCTTTTCTTCCTTTTTTGCCTTCTTGGGTTTTTTTGCAAGAGTCTTTATGAATTTGTCGAATGCAGATATTTTCTCCTTTTCCTCTTCTGCCTCTGGCAGTTTTATGTCCTTTACGGCATCTCTTGTGTTGCCGATTCCGCAGGTATTTCCAACGCCTATTATAACAACAGTACTTCCTTCCCTTGTCCTCTCAATGCTTTCTTTTATGAGAGAGATTGCCTTTGATACAGAATCTCCGATATTTTCTGTTAGGGGAGATATTGCCTCCTCAAGTGACATCTTTATCACAAATGCCTCCAGGGGTATATCCATCTCCGTTGCCGTCTCCTCCATCTTTGCCTTTTCAGGGCCGGGGTCTCCGATAGCAGCACCGATACCCTCGGAAACCTTGCCGGTCTTTTCGCCTTCGAGTTTTAAGCTCGCATCAACGGTTATTATCTTGGCTGCGCCTTGCTCTTTTGCAATCTTTTTTACGGCATCACCCAGCTTTCCCAGGGTGGCCCCAGGACCGTCTGCTTTAAGGACAAATGCCGTTCTGCCGTTCATTTCTACTTTAGAGTAGACCACCTCTCTTGCAGCCTCCTTCACATCCCCTTCTATCATGTTTGCAACTATAAGGGGGGCTATTCCATCGCCAATGGGCTTTCCTTCGCCAATTGCTTCAACGCCCTTCTTTTGGGCCTTTGCAATCTTTTTTATAAGCGGCATGTTCATCTGCATGAGCATTGCTATTTGAAGATTATTTGTCTTTTTTACGAACTCTACGTAATGCCTGACCATTTTCGCTATGTTGTTAATTCCTATTCCTCCCTTCAAAAGTGATACTGTGTTCGCCTTCCAGACCCTATCGCTTTCTGGAGAAATCTGTCCTGCGACGTTTACAAGCCTTTCCTCGGTCTTATCTATTATATGCTCAACTTTTTTCAAAATTCCATAGGGGTCAAGGCTCACAGGCGGTATTAAGAAGAAATCCATAACATTCGTAACTACCTCTTTTGTGTTTTCAAAATCCCCTCCCTTTTCTTTTGCGACTTTAACAATCAACTCTATTGCATCCTCAGTATACCCTTCAAGAGTCTCTGCGACCTCCTCCATTTCGCCTATCATCTTGTATAGCATGTATTTGGGATAAATCGCAATGAACACGAAAAACATGATCATCCCTGCTATTTGCCCAAACCATGCCTGCGCAATTGGGAACATTTACAACCCTCAGTTATCCATCATTAATATATCTATTCGTGAAATCTACCTGCCGATAGCGGGGTTTTCTACCTCCACGGGGGGGGGGTAAAGTGGGACTCTTTATTAATGTCATTAACAATCATTATATCTATCAGAGCATGTTTATTAAGAACTGAGGTTAGAAATGAGGCTCACATCGGTACAAAGAGAGGTTATTTTAGCCCTGATAGACCTGTATCACAAGTCTCAGGGGGACGCTGTAAAGGGGGAGAGCATAGCTAAAATAATAAGTAAAAACCCGGGCACAATAAGAAACCAGATGCAGTCACTTCGCTCGCTTGGACTTGTCGAGGGGGTTCCAGGCCCAAAAGGGGGGTACAGGCCAACTGTAGAAGGGTATAAAATCTTAAACTTTGAGGCGATTGACAAGATGGTCACTGTCCCCATTGTTCATAAAGACACTCTCGTAGAAGAACTCAGTGTCACACGAATTGAACTTCCAAGCATTTCGAGCCCTGATAAGTGCAGTGCAACAATTCACCTAATGGGGGCAATAAAAAAGCTAAATGTAAACGACATAATCAGGATAGGACCAACCCCTGTAAACAAGCTAATTATGCGGTGCAGGGTGGTGGGAAGAGACGACATAAGCAATGTCCTTTTAGTGGATGTACTCGAAATGATAAGCATCCCAAAAGAGAAGGTAATATTCTCTGCAACAAAGGGAATAACTTTCATTTCTTCAGACGATTCGGTGAAAAATGCAGCGAAGGTATTTGTAAAAGAAAATATCCGTGGGGCGCCTGTATTAAAAAATGGGTCCCTTGTAGGCATTATCTCAACCGTGGACATAACTAAAGCACTTGCTGAGGGCAGGGAGAACCTAAAAGTCAAAGATATTATGAGCACAAAAGTACATACAATAAAAAGCGATGAGCTCCTGTCAAAAGCAATTGAAGAGATGGAAGATCAAAATATCTCCCGACTTATTGTGGTGAATAAAAACGGAGATGCCGAGGGGATTATTACCCACACTGATATCCTTTGCAGGATTGTAAACCTCTGCAAGCTTGTCCCAAACTTGAAGTAATCCTATTCTTCCCTGATTACTTCTGCTATACCCTTTTCACTTTCCTCGACTATTTGTATATCTCTAACCGAGCTAAGCCCTAATACCTTTGCCGTCTTTTCCAGACCCAGCTCTATATCCTTGCTTAGCCAGACAATATATGCGTCTATTTCCTCTATGCCCATCTTTACAGCCGCAAACGACCGGTGATGGCCGTCTACAAGTATCCAGCGCTCGCCAGATTTTATAACGACAATGGGCTCTGCAAGTCCCCGTTTTATCTCATATTTCCGCCCGATAAATTCGTCAGGATGTATTATGGACTGGGTGGGCAAAATCTCTGAAATCTTCACCCTCCCTAGGCGAACACTCGTTTTGACAGAATACAGCTTTTCAAGGGTTTCTGTCAACTTTTTTAGCTTTGTTGGGGTTACTCTTTCTATATGGGACCTTATTATGTCTGTGGCTGTTACGATGCCAACTAGTTTTCTGTTTTCATCTATTACAGGCATTTTGGAAAGACCTCTCCGGTACATGACGCGAGCAGCATCGGTAAGATTGGTATCTGGAAATGTGACCACAACTTCCTTTGTCATGACCTCTTCAACTTTCCTGCTCCTCCTTTTTTGTATGACATCCCAGGAAGTGATTATGCCCACGATACTACCATTCCTTAAAACAGGATAGCAATCATGGAACGTATTCCTGATAAGTTTTGTTATCTCTCCAAGCGTGTCGTCTGGGCGCACGGTCATTACGCGGTCAGACATATAGTCTTTTACCTTCCCTACGTTTTCTTCCATAAGACCTCCGCTCCTCTTCTAATCTCCCTTATCCTGTGATATGGAATCCTCGTCTCTACGCTTCCTGCAATTACAAAAAAGGATTTTTCCAAGGAAACGTCAGCGCCAGAAACGCACCTGATGTTCCCCGGTGCGCCTCTGTGAACAAAGTGGATACCGATGCCATCCATTGATTTATCCGGGTGCCACAAAAGCTCGTTTAAAATCCTCTTTGCCATCTCAAAAACCTCTGAAGACCTTAAGGGCCATATCAAGGTGCTTTTTTCCGTTTTCTACGATTCCTTCATGACCCGGGCACAGCCGATCAAAGTTTACGCTCTTGAGCATTTCAAGGGAATTTAATAGTATCTTTTCGTCACCCCCAAGGTCAGTCCTTCCAAATCCTCCGTTTGTAAAAAGGGTGTCGCCAGTAAATAGAATCTTTTCATCTGTTAAGAGAAGCGAGACGCTCCCAAAGGTGTGCCCCGGCGTGTGGATAACTTTAAGCATGCTACTCCCCAGGTCTATTTTGTCCCCTCCCTGAAGCAGCTGATCAAATTTCAAAGGAATCTCCTCACCAAAGAATTTATATGTGTCGTAAAATCTGCCGGATAGCAATTCTTTTGCATCGTCGCGGTGTATCAACACTTTTGCACCGAAGAAGCGATTTCCCCCGCAGTGGTCAAAATGTGCATGCGTGTTAATAATAAAATCAAGCTTTCTACCATCCAGCCTCTTTAGTACAGCCTTTTCGATGTCATCACTTAGTCCTGTGCCAGTGTCTATTAAAGCAGTTTTTTTATCTAAGATAAGATAAACGTTTGAGTCTGCCGCGCTGCTTATTATTGGATATACTTCCATTATTTTATTCTATTTTCGCTCTACGATATTAATGTATTTAAGGAAAGACTTATATTTCTCAAACACATGGAAATTTTGTACAATAATATAGCGGGGTGGGGTAGCCAGGTCCATCCCGCCGGGCTCATAACCCGGAGATCGGTCGTTCAAATCGACCCCCCGCTATTTCTGTTATTCAGTGTTGTTCTTTTGGGGGGCTCTTGCTTAATTTCAGTTGACCTCTCAAATTCTTCGTCGACATTCTGCGATATGCCACCATAGCTAAAATTGATTTTTATCTGGACAACCTGCCCTGCGGTATCCCCTGGACTCTCCTCAAAATCAAAATGGTAATGGAGCTTGCCCTTTTGGCCTGGCTCAAGAACCGGATTTTCTTTCGGAAAATACGGAGAGATAATCGCATAATCGATTCTTTCCCAGGCACGCGCAGATTGATACTTCTCCCAGCTCCCGCTGTAAACTGGGTATGAATTTCCATTCACTGAGAATTTCATCGCAGAGAAAGTGATTTTTAGGGCGCCCCCGTATCTATTGACAACTATGGTTTCCGTCTCCTTGCTTGAAAGGTGCTCCTGACCCGGCCAGTAATACGTAAATATAACTCCATCTTTATCCTACAATAGCTCACTATCCGGTGGGCCTGCTGCCGGGCTCTTTTGGGACGTATCGTCTGGATAGTTTTGGTCCTCGTAGTCATCTTTTTTTGAGTCGATTTGATTCTGTGAATGCTCATTAGCATCATATTTATCCATATTTTCAATTGTGCTGTGCTTATCTTTCCCAAGGAGACATCTGGCCGATGCAGCAATGAGGAATACTATTGCAAAGAGCTCTTTACCTCCCATATAAAAAATTGATGAAAGGCGCTTTTTAAATAAGTTTCGATTTCCTATTTTATTCAACAACAATTTTTCCTGACATGTAGGGGTGAATGCTGCAAAGATAATCAAATGTGCCCTCATCCTTAAAAGTCCATTTGAAATTACCTCCGGTGGCTAGTACATTTGAAGAGAAATCCTTGCTTGCAACCGCATGGGCGATTTCATCAAGATTTTTCCAAACAACCGTGCTTCCTTTTTTGATTACAATCGTCTCCGGCTCGAATGCATCGTCTTCAATATTTATTTCTGCCTGCAGAGCTTTAACCTCCTTTACAAAATCAGTGTCCACGATATGATAATAAGCTGAATTTATCCCTATCCCCGCCTCAACTTTTCCCCCCTTCCAATCGCTTGTTTCTCGTGAGATAATCGTATCATAAACCAGCCAGACGTAATCATCACTAAAGCTCAAGCAAATGGAGCCCTCTGGCCTTTTTGCGCAGTTGCTCTCATAAGTTGCTTGAGAATAGTAACCAGGGGGTCCCGGGGCAATTTCAACAGCCTCTTTTACCCCAGCAGTCGAAACAGGAGAGTTTTCAGTGCCCAGCCCCATGCATCCTAAGCTTATTAAAAGCAATGTAAAAACCACTCCTCGCTTTCTCATGGGTAAATCAAACACGAATAAAAATAAAAATGTTACGGAGGGCTTTGAATTCGATAGATGACTTTTTAGGAACAGAGAAATCTTTATATTGCGTCCGGCCACTACATCTGACAAGGGAGTTGTAAAAATAACCGATACCATTAAACTTACAGATGAGCAGTTGGACGCATTAAGAGAGGTCGGAAATATCGGTGCTGCCCACGCCTCGGCTGCTTTAGAGCAATTGATAGGAAAGAACATATATATATCCGTCCCTTCTGCAGCCCACCCTCTCTCATTGGAATACATACCAAGGGCTCTTGGGAAGAAAGACGATATCATAGTCCTCTTGTTCTTCAAGATAATGGGGGATGCAGAAGGCAATATCTTAATAGTCTTTTCCGAAGAGCAAGCCAGGTCAATTTCGAATATCCTCCTGGGGAGAGATGTGGGCCAAGAGATGGATGAAGATAATGAATCTGCTCTAAAAGAAGTTGGAAACATTCTTACAAGCACGTATCTTACGGCATTAAGCACTCTTGTAGGCTTTAGCCTCGTGCCATCCATTCCATACATTGCCCACGACACTGTGTCAAACGTTGCAGATACTATCTTGATTGACCTTAGGGAGACCTCTGACTATGCCCTCGTAACCGACACAGAGTTTCTCCTAGACAAAAAAACCATGGCAGGAAAGTGCCTCACGCTCTTTGGCAGGGATTCATTCATATCGATACTCAAAGCACTGGGGGTCTATAAAAAATAGCCAGGCCTTTTTTTCGTCTTTTGAAATATTGACAGACGCCACAAGAACTATATATGCGGAACGCCACTAGGTATTAGGGGTAATATGAAGGGCATTGTTATCTTTTTGACATTGTTAAATGTTCTCGCTCTGGGCAGCGTTGCAGCGGCCACTCAAAGCAAGACTCAAGTTTATATAGACAACGGAGACGATGACGGTCTCTGGATTAAATTCTACCTGGACGGCGTTTACAGGGGGGGCAAAATAGCTGCCCCAAATACGACTAAATATTTTGCCTTTTACCGCTTAAAAGAGGGCCCCCACGAACTCAAAATAGAGTGGATGGACCCAGATACCTGCGTATGGGAAGACGTGACAAAAACCATAAATGCAGCGGGCGAGGACATTACCGCGATTATCAGTGTCATCCCGCATAATATATCCACATGCAAAAAGGCATCTTATAAAAAGAGGATTTCCTCGTCTGGCACACTTGAGTTTACGGTAATAAACAAAGACGACGACGCCCAGTTCATAATGCTCCTAATTGACGGAAAACGTAGAAGTCAGAGGACACTTGCGAAGTATTCCTCTTCCCGGTTCTTCAAAATATACCACATGGCCTTCGGCACATATAACGCCACGATCAGGTGGAAAGAGGCCGACACTGGCGAGTGGTTCGAAAAATCAAGGGAGATAACAGTTGACAGCAGAAAAAATAACGTTACATTTGAAACAGAGGAGATAATCTACTCTCGCAAGGTACCTAAACCGAACAGCAGCATCGAAATATCTATAAAAAATGTTGACGACGACGACCTTTGGGTAGACCTTATTGTGGATTCTATGTACATGTTAAAGCAGGTCAAAAGCGACCGCAAAAAATATTTTGGCAGATTTGATAAGTTATATCCGGGAAAGCATACGGTAAGGCTCAGGTGGCTGGACCCCGACCTTAAACGATTCCAGGAGAAGAGTTTTGTAGTTTATCTTGACCGGGGTGAAGAGTTATCTAAAACCTTCTCTACGGTCAGAAATACACGGTGAAAATCGGTACTGTTGATGTTATAGGTTGAGACAATCTTTCTTGGTCTTGTAGTGTTTCGTCCGTCGACCGCCAAATTCAATGGTACCGTAAAAGCCAAACTTTATTAGCCTGTTTATAGCAAGATGCTCAAGTATATGAGAAGCGATGCTACTAAAAAAGGTGTGGGGCGGACCCCTCACAGGGGACTTCTCAAGGCCATGGGCATAACAGACGAAGAGATAGAAAGGCCGTTTATAGCTGTTGTCAACTCATGGAACGAATTTATTCCTGGTCACATTCATCTGCAAAGTCTTGCTCAAGCAGTTAAGGCTGGCATAAGAATTGCTGGCGGAACGCCGTTTGAATTCAATACCATAGGCATGTGCGACGGCATAACAATGGGGCACGACGGAATGAAGTACTCCCTCCCGAGCAGGGAGGTTATTGCAGATTCGATAGAGCTCATGGTCCAGTCTCACAGGATGGATGCCATGGTCCTAATTCCAACCTGTGATAAAATCGTTCCCGGGCACCTCATGGCGGCCGCAAGAGTAGACATTCCTTCAATAGCAGTTACGGGGGGGCCAATGTGCCCCGGCACAATCGAGGATAAAAAGGTTGACTTAATATCCCTTTTTGAGGGCGTCGGAGAACTTAAAAAAGGAACGATAACCGAGGAGAAACTTCGGGAGATGGAGGGCATTGCATGTTCTGGAGCAGGTTCGTGCGCCGGCCTATTTACGGCAAATACCATGGCCTGCATGACGGAGGCACTTGGAATGTCACTTCCCCGGTGCGGTACGACTCATGCGGTCGATGCCAGGAAAGTGAGGATAGCCAAGCGTTCTGGAATGAAGATAATGGAGCTTCTCAAAAAAGACATTTCGCCAAAGGACATCATGACTAAAAAGGCATTTGAAAATGCAATATCTGTTGACATGGCCATCGGTGGGTCTACAAACACTACTCTTCATCTCCCGGCAATCGCAAGCGAGCTGGGGATTAAGGTAGGGCTTTCTCTATTTGATGAGATAAGCAGAAAAACGCCCCATCTTACAAATCTTCGTCCCGGTGGAAATCACTTTATGCTAGACCTGGACCAGGCAGGAGGCGTCCCTGCTGTTATGGACAGGTTAAGGCCCATGCTAAACTTCGAATGCCGTACAGTCACTTGCGAATCAGTTGGGGAAAACCTAAAAAAAGTGAGGGTGCTAAATCCAATAAAAAATAAAGAAGTTATACGGACTATAGACAATCCCTATCATCCTGAGGGGGGCATCGCAGTTCTTCATGGCTCACTCGCCCCTCTCGGCGCTGTAGTTAAGCAGACTGCAATACACCCGGGCATGCTTGTCCACAAAGGACCTGCAAGGGTCTTTAACAGTGAAGAAGAGGCAAAGGCGGCAATTTCGGCAAAGAAGATTAAGCCAGGCGATGTCATAATTATAAGATTTGAGGGCCCCAGAGGTGGTCCTGGAATGAGGGAGATGCTTGAGGTTACTTCAATAATTGCAGGCATGGGTCTAATTGATTCTGTTGCACTTGTCACCGATGGTAGGTTTTCTGGAGGGACGAGGGGGCCGTGCATCGGTCACGTCTCACCTGAGGCCGCAAGGGGTGGGCCTATTGCACTCTTAAGGGAGGGGGACCTAATAGAACTTGATATTCCAAAAAGGAGGCTTGACATAGGGGTGCCAGAGGACGAATTGAACAATAGAGAAAAAGTTAGCGTTACCTCCAATTATAACGATGGGCATCTCTCAACGTACCGCGAGTCCGTAAGCCATGCAAGCGACGGAGCTATTCTTCGGAAGCCTCGTACATCTCATTCCCGTAAAGGTCAATAAGGTACTTTCGCTGGTCTTTGGTTATTTTTCTTTTTCCCTCGTCGATTATGAGTATATCTTTGCTGGTATGGCTCACATTCTCTTTAATCTGGTACTTTCCTGTCTTAAAATTCTTGATTTCGTGTCCGCATACCCGGCATGCCAGTACCTTATATTTTCCCCTGTCTTTTGGGACCATCACGCCTTTGCAAGAAGAACAGAATTCCAAGATACATCCCCCTGAAATTTCTGATTACAATCATATCCTCTAACGTCTGAAAAAATATCTGGAACTTATTACTTGAGAAACATCTGGGTAATTACTATCGCAAACGTGAAAAGGGCGGTTGCTATGAGGAGGTTTTTTCCTATTTCCATCCTCTTGTGAATCGCATCGTCACCGACGTAGAGGTCCGACATATATAGTGAAAATATCACAACCATCTCCAGCATATAAAGGCCGATGATAAGCTGTAAAATTCCCATCGAAATCGGCTCGACTGATATCTCGCTACTGAGGGGACCGAAAAATCCAGAACCTGACACGTCCCCAAGTGAAATCGGTGAACCTGCAAGATTGGGCGATAAGGGAGTTGTGGACTGCGCTTTTAAGAGCTGGGAATTCATCATCTTTTGGAGTGATACTACAACTCCTCCCACAAATGGCCCGAATATCAGCACTGTCGAACGCATCGAGGATACCATCTCATCAAGCTTTTGCTCGATTTTCTCATCCACTTCCCTGATTTTTGTGAGATGCTCAGTAATCCGGCTAACGGCCACTCCAGCAGCATCATTGCTTTTTTTTGAGGCCTCAACAACCATCTCCATCACGTTTCTTATGGTATCAGAATAAATGTGCTTTAATGCGCCATCGTCTTTGTCAAACAGGGATGAATGGAGGGTTTTTCTCGCCATCTTAACGCTTCTTGCAGAGTTTGCAAATATCTCTCCAGCCCGGCTTCCTTTCATGACCTCGCCCACCTGGCCGAAGGCAACCTCGATTGGCCTTCCCTCAGAGAGCCTGCTTCCCAGTTGAATCAAGGCATCGATAAACTCCTTTTCCGTTTCCTTGATTTTGGTCCGAACCTTGTTTCGGTCGACTGTCGTGCTAATTAGATAAACTGAGCTTCCTACAGAAATACCCCAGATTATAAGTATGGTCGGGTCAAGCCCGATGAAGGTCGGGGGAGCACCGAACCCGGGCTCTGTAAGCAGATGATAAAGTCTGAAAATTCCCAGAAGCGATATCAAAAACCCTAACGAGACTGCTACTGGAAGGGCAGGCAGGTAAGTTTTTCCCAATCGCATTTTTCCCTCCGGGGGAACATCCGGGTGGTCTTCGGGAATTATCGGTGGCGCCGTCGTTACCGGGCGCTTTGAAAGGATACTTCTTGACCAGACAAATATGACCAGGGGCAAAATAAGGTTGTATGCAATGAATAGCGTCCTTGCGCCTATATTTGAGCCTATGTATGAAAGCGTTGGCAGTACTGCAATCATTATGAGTGGGAGTATCATCCCCATAAAATACAGGCTTAAGGTCGGCATTGTAAGGGACCTTGCGAATTTTTCCATCTTGGCCACTGTTCCGCTCAATATTACATCTACTGACCTGTCTATGTCCGCAAGCCTCCTCGCCTCATCTTTCTCAAGAAGCGATCCCCTCAGGAGGTATATGGACCGGGCAAAATCCTCATTCCACTCTTTCCACTTCTCGGCAAACCTTGACAGGGCGTGGTCAGAGCTTCTATAAACCCGCATATACGTGTCCCATACCATCTTTTTAAACTCCTTTCCTATCTGCCCCTGGGTGTTTTTAGCTGCGAACTCTACTGCCTTCTCTAGGTTGGGCACTAGTTTTAGAGACATGGCCATGTTGCTTATCACAGCTGGCATGGAACCGAGCACCTTCACCCTGTAACTATCGGCATAACTTTTGGGGTAGTTGCCAAGGTAAGATAGTACGCCCAGGGGCACCACCAAGAGTACAAAAAGAAATGGAGCCCATGCCTTATTGCTCAAGAACATGAAGACCGTAATGATAAGTAAAAGCGCCGCTGTAAATATGGTAAATCCCACTGCAAATGCCCTTGCCTCCCGTGGCTTGACATCAAGTCCTGTGAAACTTATGTAGTCATAGAATTTCTCGTCTATCTTACCTCTCCCTGCCCAGGGTATGTATTTTCCGAATTTACACGCCCTTTCATACCACATATCACCCCTCCACACAATCGTAAAACCATTTTTTCCAGTCCTTGTAGAGGGCGTCATAGTCAACTCTTCCTTTCCTGATCTGCTCTTCGTTTAGGGCCCTAAACGCATTATTTGCTCTGACCACGCTTTCTGCTTCAAGGATTTTGCCCCGGCTTTTTTGCTCACTTGCTTTTACAATATCCCTTTTGATATTTGACCTGAGCTCAATATTTTTCAATGCATCTTTCATCGACATGTTCCATCTTGTGGCGATTGAGCCGATTATTTCTGACTTGGAAAATGCCTCTGTAGCTTCCAACTGCCCTGTTTTTGGATTGTAGACCATCAAATCCTTGAACACGTCTTTTGGGTCGGGGTTTTTGGAATACCAGTCTTTTCTTATCTCCGATATCTGCAGGACCTTCCTCATCCTTTTTAGTCCGCCGCCCTCTCTTATGGGGGCAGATGTGACTACAATGTCTGTTGCCTTAAAGGAGCTTGCAGGTATGCCGATGTCATACACCACCCTCTCAAAAACGCTTTGGGTGGATGCGCCATGGATAGTACCAAGCACCGAGTTTCCCGCTGCTCCGATTCTCATCGACTCATATAAAATCTTGGTTTCGGGCCCTCTTACTTCCCCTATAACAAGAACCGACTCGCCCAGCCTGAGGGCAGTTCCCAGTGCATCCTGCGGCGTCATTTCCGTCTCCGCTTTTCCTACCGACGATTGGATTTTAATTCTCTGTATCCGGTATCCAATGGAATTTAATTTTGACACAGGGATTTCTAAAGTGTCTTCGATAGTAAGAATCCTCAAATTCTGCATAAGCTCACAGAGAAGGGACACAAGAAGGCTCGTCTTCCCTGAGCCCCTTGAGCCCGTAATCAGCATGGTTGCCTGTCCGTCGATTAAAAAGCTTAAGAGGCCTGCTGCTTCTGCGTTAATCATGCCGTTTTCTATGAATTGAGGGAGGGTCCATGGTGTAGATTTCTGCCTTCTTAAAGCGAATGCAACACCATCAGGACTGAGCGGCCTTCCTATCGTGACAACCCTTGTTCCAAATTCCGAAAGCTCTAAATCTAGACTTGGATGAGATTCTGAAAAGGCCCTTCCGCTTCTTGCCCGAAATCTGGATACGAGGATTTCGGTATCATCCTCTGTGAGATGAATATTCGTTAGGCACTCCTCTTCTGTAGAATGGGTTATGCAGATGGGATTTTCCCGGGTTGGGGCATTTATGTAAACGTCCTGAACGTGCGGGTCTGATAAAAGCACCTCCAGTATCCCTATGCCTGCCGTGTATTTGGCCAGGATTTCTGCCATCTCCTCGATGTCTTCTCTTGAAATGTCTTTTTCCAGATCGACCGCAACTCTTCCGACCACCCTTTTTGCAAATCTTTTGAAATACCCCCTCGCCTTTTTTGGGTCTGCAAAATCCATGGATTCTGGAGCGTGCTTAATCATCTCCTCTCTTGCGCGATTTATTATTTCGAACCGTTCTGCAGAGAGGGCGTATTCTGGCGGAATTACGAAGTATACCCGCTCAGGCCGTCCCGGAAGCATGTATATGCGAACGACCGTATCTCCCACGTTGTATTTCGAAACCAGGGTGGAACCTTGCGGGGGCTCAAGCAAAATTCTGGATGTAGAAAAATAGGGCCTTATAGAGGGTGATAAAATTCCTCGATAAACCGCTCTTTCGTCTGTGGATTCTGCAGAAGTTCCATTCATCAGTTTCACTGATTCAAAAACAGCTTTCACCCTGTTTAGATTTTCTTCAAATTTGTTTATGCATTCTGGACACTTCTCTTGATTAGACTCTCCAAACTTTTCTTTATTTTTGATATAACGTAATAGCTCTTTATAGGACTGCACCGGGTCTGAAAAGAGGAGGTCCGAAAGAATCCTGTTTAGGGCAGATTCCCTCTCTTTTTTGCAATCAACACACCCCGCCTCATTTTTCGCTATGCCAAGATAGGGCCAGTCCCTGGTGTTTTCGATTATACTTACAAAATCCATCATAGTTTTTGTCTGGCCGCTGTCATACTCTCTCTCAACCAGGTCCGAAAGGATAATGGAGTCCACGTCGTGCTCCCTGTAAAGTACATCGAGCACCCGCCTCATACACTCGTCGCTGTCTTCTAGGGACATGCCGTATATGCAATCTTTGCAGTCGATACTAAGTATCCTGTCGTTTCCGTCAGACTTTATGCGATAACTGCACTCCATTACTGCTTGCCCCTTTTCCCCTTCCTTCTAACGGTGACAAGCTCCAGATATTTTTTCAGCGCCGCAACGTCCCCTTTTGTAGCAAGCCCCTCTGCATCGGCAGACATCCTGATAACCTCCTCCCGCAGCCTCTCCACATCCTCATTATTTCCGGACAGCTCGGACAGGTCTTTTGAGATACTCCCAATTTTCCTCTCAATCGCCTTTACGGTCCCTTCCACAACGTCAATTCGCTGCTCTATCACCCGGACGGACGATTCTGCATTTATCAGGCGCCTGTTGACCTGCTTTAGTATTTTCTTTATCTCCTCCGGTAGTTCCTTGCCCATGCAACCTGATAGTCTACCTGTAGGAATTTAAGTCTTGCTGTTTTCATGCGAAAAGAAAACGGGCCTTGCCGCATTCTAGTTCATCGCCACTTACACGGATGGCATATCTGCCATGCCACGGAAGATATCCTTTGAGGAGATTATACCGACTATACTTCCCTTTTCTTTGACAAAAAGGTGCCTCACATCTTTTTCCTTCATCAGCTTGAAGGCGTCCAAAAGGTCGGCGTCATGTCCTATTGATATGAGCCCGGTATTCATGTTGCTAGTTACTCCCCTGGGATTTCCACCGAAAGACGCCAGGCGAACGAAATCCTTATCGGTGATTATCCCGACGGTCTCTTCCCCCTTTTTAACCACAACGCTACTGACACCGTTCTTCAACATCGCGTTTGCAGCATCCACAATCGAGGCGTTGTGTGCCACGGAAGCAATATCTCTTGTCATCACATCAGAAACTTTGACCATGCTACCCTCCCTCTATGTTTTCATGAATTAACATTTTCCACTTATCTTTTTTTTCTTCGTATTTATAATCTATCATCAGTATTCCAAAGCTCCCAAATCTAATTTATATAAATTGCGCCCATAGTATCTCCCATGCCCATTTACTCCCACTCCCGCCTCTCAACCTTTGAGAACTGCCCCCTACAATACAAGTTCAAGTACATCGACAGGGTGAAGCTTGAGGAAGAGTGGGAGTCTATCGAGGCATTCATGGGCTCAAGGGTCCATGACGTGCTGGAAAAGCTCTACAGGGATTTAAAGGTAACTAAGCTTAATTCACTTGAGGAATTGCTCTCTTTTTACGATGGCATCTGGGAGAAAAACTGGAATGACGATATCCGGGTCATAAAAACGGGTTTTGCGCCTGAAAATTACAGGGACACCGGGAGGAAATGCATCACCAAC
>JAZFTU010000132.1:0-12598 GCA_036446855.1 Hydrothermarchaeaceae archaeon (SeqCode)
CTAGAAGAGCACATGTACAAGGTAATGCGGTGTTCTGACATGTTTAAGGAGTGCATCAGTGCATACTGTAACGGGGATTTCTATGAGGCAGAAAATCTCGCCATTCAGATATCCGAGACAGAGCGCGAAGCAGACGACATAAAAAATTCCATACGAGAAAATCTTCCGAAAACCATTTTCATGCCCGTCAACAGGGGCGATTTTTTGGATTATTTAAGGGAACAGGACCAGGTAGCAGACAGGCTGGAGGAATCGGCGCTTACTCTCACATTGAGACGCACAACCCTAAGTGAAGACGTAAAAAAAGACCTTCTCCATCTATCTCTAAAGGTAATAGATGTCGTAAAACTGCTCCCGCTTGCATTAAAGAGCTTAAATGAACTTTTAGAGACCTCCTTTGCAAAGAAAAATGAAAGCAAGTGCTCTGAATATATTGACCTTCTCAATGAAAAGGAACAGCTTACTGACGACCTGGAGCTCAAGCTTAGAAAGCACCTTTTTGAGATTGAGGGAAACTTCACCCACGGCGAGTTTTTCCATATTATGAGGACTGTAAACCTCATAGCAAGAATTGCGGACCACACAGAGAACTGTGGGGATAGGATGCGTCTTATGATAGCAAAACAATAGAGAGAGGTGAAAATATGGTAGAAGCAAGGACAGAAGTAATAATGGTGGGCCACATTCTCGAAAATAAGATTGTCTTTAAATTACACGAGGCTATAAAGGATTTAGACGTAGATGTAAAACACTGCGAAATTTCCTTTACGACATTAAAAGACGGCATTGAAAAAAAAAGGCCATCTACAATGAGATTCTATCTTATTGGAACTATAGAACAAAGGGATAGGGCTGTCCGCGTAATCGAAAAAATTACAAACGAGAATGATATCGGGATGGAAACAATAAAATACGACAAGCTTTGGACCAGGGAGTAAAGGCAAGGCTTATACCCTTTTGCATGCTTTCGCTTTTCACAGGAAATCTGCCGACCAGAGAAAAATACTAATTAGATAACTTAAAATTAATAGTCAAAAGGGTAGGAGAACCGTTATGATATCCAAATTAAAAAAGAGAGATGGGAGGATAGTGAGGTTTGATAAAAAGAAGATAACCGAAGCAGTATTTAAGGCCTCTTTCTCCGTTAATGGGACCGACAGGAAGCAGTTAGACAAGCTGGCAGATAAGGTAGTTGGCATGCTAAACGATAAATTCACTGGAGAGGCCATCCCTTCAGTGGAGGATATCCAGGACTTGGTGGAATATGTCCTGGTTCACGAGGGACATTATTCTGTTGTCAAGGCGTATATAATGCACCGTCAGAAACGAAGGGAGCTTAGGGAAGCTAAGGCCTCCCTGGGGGTTTTAGACGAATTAAAGCTCCCGTACAACTCTATTAAAACTCTTTCCGAACGCTATCTTTTGAAAGATCGGGAAGGCAGGATTGTAGAATCTACTTCGCAGCTTTTTAAGCGGGTATCTCGGGCCGTCGCAAAAGCAGAAAAGACAAAGGATAGGCAAGGTCTTGAGAAAAAATTTTATGAAATCATGTCGACTATGAAATTTTTGCCAAACTCTCCAACCATGTTTAATGCAGGTACCGAGCAGGGAACTTTATCCGCATGCTTTGTTTTGCCTATAGAAGATACCATGGAGTCCATCATGAAAACTGCAGGCCACATGGCCTTTATCTTAAAATTCGGAGGAGGAACCGGGTTCAACTTTAGTAACCTGAGGAGAATGAATTATCCTATCTCCACCACTCATGGAAAATCATGCGGAGCGCTGGGAGTTTTAAAATTCTATAACAGCGTTTCAGACCTTGTAACACAGGGAGGAAAACGGCGGGGTGCCAATATGGGCATACTCCGCGTGGACCACCCGGAAATTGAGGATTTCATAACATTCAAAACTGAAACCACTGATAGCCCGGATAAATACATAAACTTCAATACTTCTGTTTGGGTAACAGACGAGTTTATGGAGGGCGCAGTCCACGGAGAAGAGTATGAACTGAGAGATTGCAAGGGCCCCTATAAGAAGGAATCAGCAGAAAGGATATTTGACTTAATCATAAATCAGGCCTGGAACGACGGAAATCCCGGGCTTATTTACGGGGACACAATAAACAAATCAAATACCCTGCCCCTCCTGGGTGAGCTGGAAGCCACAAATCCCTGTGCCGAGCAGCCCCTTTTCGGTCATGAAAGTTGCAATCTAGGTTCGCTGAACCTCAGTAAATTTGTGGAAGATAAAAAAATAATGTTCGATGAAATTGAATATACTGTGAGACTGGCCGTAAGATTCCTGGACAATATAATCGACGTAAACAAATTCCCGCTTCCAGAAATAGAGAAAATGACGAAGGCGAATAGGAAAATAGGTCTTGGAGTCATGGGATTTGCCGATATGCTTGTCAAGCTTGGAATCCCGTATAACTCAAAAAAGGCATTAAAAACAGCCTTCGAGCTCATGCGTTTCATAAACGATGCGGCCCTGGATGAATCCAATAACCTGGGGAAACTGAAGGGAAGGTTCCCCAACTTTAAAAAGAGCATATATGACGGCGGCGATTTCAAACACGTAAGAAATGCTACACGGACAACAATAGCGCCAACCGGAAGCTTGAGCTTGATTGCAAATTGCTCCCAGAGCATCGAGCCAATATTTGCAATATCCCACATCAGGAGGGTCATGGGCTATGAGCTACTTGAGGTAAATTCCGCATTCGAGGAAGAAATGAAAAAAGAGGGACTGTTCGCATCGGACATAATTCGTCAGGTTAGCGGTAAAAGTTCTATTCAGGATACCTCTGAAATACCAAAAAAGTTAAGAAAGATCTTTGCCACCGCGCACGACGTCAGCCCAGAGTACCATGCTAAAATGCAGGCCGAGTTTCAAAAAAATACTGACAATGCCGTAAGTAAAACAGTAAACCTCCCTTCCAGCGCGACAACAGAGGATGTAAAAAAGGCGTACTTACTTGCCTATAAACTGGGATGCAAGGGAATTACGGTTTACAGAAACAGGTCACGGAAAAATCAGGTACTGGATGTAAAGGAATGTGATAGTGGCGTCTGTGAACTATAAGAATGTGGCCCTAAGCGGAAAGTATCTTAAAGATAAGATGAAGTTAGGCCTTGATGAATCATGGGAAGGAATTGATAAAAACTGTACTTATTATCCATGCCATAAGTTAGATGGTCAGCATTGCAGGTGGTGCGTTTGCCCTTTCTATCCCTGTTATGACCGAAGTCTTGGCTGTTGGGCCAAAAAGGAAGGTATAAGCAGAGTTTGGAACTGCTCAAACTGCATCATGCCTCACAGGGTGGACATATCCAATATACTTCTTAAAGAATTAAGAGAAATGATAGATGGAAGAGAGGTCGACGATGTACCAAAACACGAGTATATGTCAATATTCCACAGAATAAAAAAAGGTGCTATCGTGCTCAGGGACTAGATGTTAAAATCCTCTCCTTTACCTTACCATCTGGTTCAGCCTCTGCAAAAACAAGTCCAGAAAATTTATAAAGTTTTGCAGAACTGTCCATCCAGCAGTCTCCCTTAAGACCTGCTTTGATGCATGTATAGGACAGATACTCTTCTTTATTCCATCCCTGCTGGATAGGGACCTGTGGGAGCAGGAGTCCTCGCCTAAGGCCTAAATGTACTATTAATCCATCGCGGCCTATTTTTATATGGTCTAAATACTCCTTTGGAGATGAAGCGTTGATTAACTCTGGAGGAGTGAGCAGGGTAATCTCAACGATAATTTTCTCAAATTCGGCCTGTGAAATGGGGGGAAACCTGGGGTCATCAACTGCTGCGGATATTGCAGCTTTAATGGCAGCAAAAGCAAGCGGAAAAGTCGGCTCTGGATATCCTATACAGCCCCTCAAATCCTTTTTTGGGTAATTCTCCAAAGTAATAAAAACGCCTGCCTTTTCCATTAATTTGTCAGGCGTGTCGTCCGGAGGTGATATACTAATCTCCTCGGTTAAGTACTTTAAAATCGCAGTCCTCCCAAGTTTGATTAAAAAGGCCCCGTCTGCAAGAGAGTACATGCTATTTGTTCAATCTCAATTTATTTAAAATTTACTTAATTCTTCTAAAAAACTCGCCACGAAAACTTTTTTAGCAGGCTTTACTTTAGGGAGTGTTGTGGAGACTCTCATTGTACCAAGCGTCATAGCTAAAACCCAGGAAGAACTTGACGGGGCACTTGAAAAAGTCAAAGGGAAGGCTAAGAGGATAATGATTGACATCATGGATGGGAAGTTTGTTTCAAATACCTCCCTTAACTTTGATTTCAATCTTTCCCCTGATTTTGAGTATGAGGCACACTTAATGGTAAATAGACCCCTCGATTGGATAGAAAAGTATGCGAGCAAGGTGAGCATCGCAGTAATGCAGGTTGAAACCCTGGATGATATCAGAAAGGCAATAGAATTTGCAAAAAATAGGGGCCTTAAGGTAACACTCGCTCTGAACCCGGAGACAGGACTTGACGTTGTTTTGCCCTACCTGAGAGAAATCGATTCAGTTCTTATCCTATCTGTGCATCCTGGAAGTTATTGTGTCGAGTTTCTCCCAGAAACCCTTGAGAAAATCAAGGAACTTAGAAAAATCGATAAAATAATTCCAATTGAAGTTGATGGGTGCATGAACCCAAAAAATACAAAACTTGCAAGAGGCGCAGGTGCGAACATCTTTGCCTCTGGTTCCTATATTATAAAAAGCGATAATGTGGACAATGCAATAAAAGAGCTTTCCTTAGCAGTGAGTTAAGTAAAATGGGGCGCTAATCGTCCCATCCTCTATTTCCCGCATCGGTTAGCAGCAGGTTTGCTTCAGGCGGGCCCCAGGTTCCTGCTGGATATGGGTGAACCTTTATTCTCTTTTTAAATAGTGGAGTATAGAGGCGCCAGGCTTCCTCTACCTCGTCTGCCCGAACAAAAAGGGTCTGGTCCCCGGAAAGGACATCCAATAACAAAGTCTCATAGGCGTCATGAATATGGGGCCCGAAAACATCGGAATACCTGAATTGAAGTTTCTGGTCAGTCAGAGCTATCGGCTGACCCGGGGCCTTAACATGAAAATGGATGTCAAACCCCTCTCCTGGCTCTATTATGATAACCAAAACGTTGGGCTTAATAGAACATGAAGATTCGAACGGCTTAAAAACAGATACGGGGGGGCAGCGAAAATTGATCTCAATCTTGGTAAGCCGCTCTGGCATCCTTTTCCCGGTGCGGATATAGAAAGGCACGCCCTGCCACCGCCAGTTTGCTATTTTCAGCCTAAGTGCAGCAAAGGTCTCTGTCTCAGAGGCGTCGGATATGCCCGCTTCTTTTCTATATGCGGTAACTTCATTCCCTTCAATCATCCCCTTGCCATATTGTCCATATACAGCATCTTCAGGTTCAATCGGCGCAATTTGATTAAGCACCTTTACCTTCTCACTTCTGATGGCGTCAGCGTTAAATGCCGAAGGCGCTTCCATCGCTATTAAGGTCAAAATCTGGGTCAGATGATTCTGCACCATATCCCGAAGAGCCCCGGATTGCTCATAGTAATTAGCCCTATTACCTATCCCCAAGTCCTCTGATACGGTTATCTGAACGCTCTCTATGTGGTCCCTGTTCCATAGAGGCTCAAAAAGTGCGTTTGCGAACCTGAAAACCAGGAGGTTTTGCACAGTCTCTTTCCCGAGAAAATGGTCAATCCTATATATCTGCGATTCATCGAAGTATTTGTGAACGAGGCCGTTTAATTTTTGGGCAGAAGATAGGTCCCTTCCAAAAGGTTTTTCAATTACAATTCTGGTCCAGCCAGAACTTTTGTTCAGCCCGGCTTTTCCAAGACTTTCAATTACACCAGGAATCGCTTTTGGTGGAAGGGCAAGATAAAATGCACGATTTTGTGAAAGCCCGTAGGTCTCCTCAATTTCTTCAATTCGAAGAGATAGATTTTTGTAATCTAGAGATTTCCCTTCACCTATCGACTGGTAGTGAAGGCATTTTTCACACCAGTTAAGGGTCTTTTCATCTTTAGAAAATCCGGCACTTTCTATAATTTCACTTGTCCACTTTCTAAATTTGAGGTCGTCAAATTCAGTGTTTCTAGCAACGCCAAGTATCATTGATTTATCCACTAGAATTCCATGGGCCGATAGGTCATAGAGGGCCGGAATTAGTTTTCGGCTACTTAAATCTCCTGTAGCTCCTAAAATGACGAAGATGTGGGGCTCGATATCTGCCTGCATAATATCAATCCTTGCGCTTTATCTCGTGACCTCCGAATTTGTTTCTCATTGCAGAAAGCAGTTTGTCTGAAAAGTTTTCTTTATCCCTTGATAGAAAGCGACTTAAAAGGGAGAGTGAGATTATCGGAGCTGCTACATCGAGGTCTATCGACTCAAAGACTGTCCAACGGCCCTCTCCGGAGTCTTCAACGTATGGCGCAATTCCTTTCAGTTCCGGGTTTTCTCTCAAGGCCTCGAAGGTAAGGTCCAAAAGCCATGAGCGGACAACGCTTCCATGACGCCATATGCCTGCGATTTGAGAGAGGTCAAGTCCGAACTCTTCTTTATGTTTGAGAATAGAAAAGCCTTCGGAATATGCCTGCATAAGCCCATACTCGATTCCATTGTGCACCATCTTCACAAAGTGGCCAGAGCCGCTGGGCCCGACGTGCCCCCATCCTGTATCAAGGGAGGGGGCCAGAGTCTCAAAAAGAGGGCGAAGGCTTTCTACTTCGTCCTTTTCACCCCCTACCATCATACTGTAGCCTTCTTTTAGGCCAAAGATGCCTCCGCTCGTTCCAACGTCAACGTAGCCTATACCCTTTTCCTTGAGATTATCACTACGGCGCATCGTATCCTTGTAATAGGAGTTCCCCCCGTCAATCAATAGGTCTCCAGTATCTAGATGTGGCAAAAGTCCTTCAATGGTTTTGTCTACAGGCTCGCCAGCAGGAATCATCATCCATAAAGCCCGTGGAGGAGCCAGCTTTTTAATAAGCTCCTCAAGCGAGTAGGCACCCATAATCCCTTTATCTGCCACACGCTGAACGCTCTTTGGCCTGCGGGCATAACCTACAACTTGATGACCTCCTCCTATTAGACGCTCAGCCATATTTGCGCCCATTCGACCAAGCCCTATCATTCCTATTTTCATATACAATCACTCCCGTTAGCCTACTTACGTATCAACTCAGCGATTAATGAAAGGCCCCCCGCCACGTCTTTATTTAGGTTGATTCTTAAAACCCTCCGCCCGCGTTTTTTTAGGGCCTGAAAGTCTCCCATCGCTTGCGCTCTTATTATTTGACCAAAGGTATAGTCAGCTTCCGGCACGTTAAGATCATCTCCAGGCTCATCTACGAGCTGTAAAAAGAGCCCATTATTCGGGCCTCCTTTATGAAGCTGACCTGTCGAATGTAAAAAGCGTGGGCCGTAGCCGACCATTGTCGCAAGATGCACGCGATTTAGTATTTCCATTCGGATTTTCTGCAGTGATTTTTTCGTCTCCTTACCCGGAGCAAGGTATGCCTGAATGCATACGTAGTCCCCTTCTTTAGCACCAGAAATCCAATTATTCAGGGCATCTGATAGTTCTCTTCGGCTATCTGCTGGCACGGTTTCAACACCTTTCATTCCTCCGCCAGCATCGCTTTTCATCGCCTTTCTTGCAAGCTCCTTTGAAAGTTCAACATCCGGCTGGTTGAACGGGTGGATGCCCAGAATCGACCCTGCCGCTGCCACTGCTATCTCCCACTGAAAGATCTCAAGGCCAATATCAAATTTATCTGACAGATTGATACGCGCTATAGGATGGCCCAAATCTTCAAGCATTTTCAAATCTTTTTTTAGGCCCTTATCTACTTCATCTTCAATATAAAAATAGACAAAGAAGCGGTCATCGCAATAGGCATTTGGGCTGAGAGTTGGCTCATTTACTACAGGGATTATCCCTTTATTGTCCTTTCCAGTGCTCTCTGCGATAAGCTGCTCTAGCCAGTCTGGAAAATTTTTCAGGGAGGGTGAGGAAAGAAAAGTTACTTTATCCCTGCCCCTCTCGGCAAGTTCGCCAAGCGCCGCTCCTAGCATAAGACTCGGAGTTTTTTGTTCCGATACGCAGAAGGCACAGCCCTCTGCAGCGACCCAGGCCCTGTCGAGTAACTTGTGAACATCAATACCGATGAGAGATGCTGGAACCAGACCAAAAACTGAAAGAGCAGAGTACCTGCCGCCCATGTCTGCAGGTGCTAGAAATATGCGCTTAAAACCCTTTTTTTCGGCAAGCTTCACCAGGGGAGTTTTTGGGTCTGTGATAGCGATGAATCTTTTGCCTGCATCACCGTACGCCTGGGACACCTTTTCCCAGAAATACTTGAAGAAAGAAAGCGGCTCAAGAGTGGTTCCAGATTTGCTGGAAACTATAAATAAACTATGTCGCAAGTCTATTTTCTCTTCAATTTCTCGTACGGCATCTGGATGCGTGCTGTCAAGAACGAAGAGTTCTGGATAACCTGGTTTGCTACCAAATGTATGCTGGTAAACCTCTGCAGCAAGGCTGGACCCACCCTCCCCGAGGAGAACTACAAATTTTATTCCATCCGATTTCACATCCTCTGAAAAAGAGGTCAGAACTTCAAGGTGCTCGTGCATCATCTCTGGAAGGTTTAGCCAGCCCAATCTATCCATGATTTCAAGGGTGGGCTTTTCAAACCAAATCGTCTGGTCCTTTTCCCAAAGCCTGCGGTTGAAGTTCTCTTTCTCCCAGTCCCTCAGCCGCTTATCTGACTCTGCCTGATAATCCCCAAGTTTAATATCCTGCCTGTCTATTTGTCCTTGCAGTATGACCTTGCGCTTTTCTTCGAGTACTAAAATTAGCTTGTCATATGACGCAGAAAAGCTTTCAACTCCATCCACCTGAAGTTTTTCAGTAAGGGCGCTTAGGTCTATTTCAAGTCCGCTTAGCTTTTCAAGACTTTCCCTGGCCTCCATAATTCCGTCTTCCAGCGAGGCTCGAACCCTGCCGTGGTCCTTGAAGGCATTAAGAGTTGCGGGGGGAAGGGTATTTACAGTATCCGGCCCGATAAGTTCAGCTACGTAAAGAACGTCTGAATATTCAGGGATTTTGGTTCCGGTGCTTGCCCAAAGGACCCTTTGCACCCTGGCGCCTCGCTTTGCCAATCTTTTCCACCTACTACCGCTGAAAATCTCCTTGAACCTCTCGTAGGCCATCTTCGAATTGGATACTGCAATCTTTCCCCGTAATTTCAAGGCATCTGGATTTGGGTTATTTTCCAGTGATTTATCAACAATCGAATCCACCCGGCTAACAAAAAAAGATGCGACAGATGATATTTTGGAAGGGTCCTCACACTTTTCCAGGCCAGATAGGTAAGCACCAGATACCGCCTCGTAGTGAGAAAGTGAAAACATCAAGGTAACGTTTACGTTTATCCCTTTTGCGATAAGTGCCTCTATCACCGGTATCCCCTCTCTCGTTGCCGGCACTTTTATCATCAGGTTGGGACGATTTACAATCTCCCAAAAGTAATGGGCCTCTTTTATGCTCCCTTTCGTGTCATTTGCAAGGCCTGGTGATAACTCAAGGCTCACAAAGCCGTCGGCGCCACCGGTGCTTTCATAAATCGGCATCAGGATGTCAGCAGTCATCTGGACATCACTTACGGCAAGCTTTTCATAGAGTTTTCTTGCATCCAGGTGGGGGTTTTCCCCGAGAAGTTCTGCGAGGTCGCCATCGTAGTCATCACTCCCTGCTATGGCCTTTTCAAAAATCGTAGGGTTAATGGTAACTCCAGTAAGCCCGTCTTCATCAATCATCCTCGATAGATTTCCGCTTGTAATTAAACTTCGTCTGATGTAGTCCAGCCATACGGCTTGCCCATATTTTTTTAGTTCTTTTAATGGGTTCATTTTAATTCTCCTTCAGCAGCACTTGCACATGCTTTATTACGTTTTCAACATTAAAACCGAGCTTATCAAGCACCACATCACCTGGAGCAGAAGCCCCAAATCTATCCAGGCCGATAACGGCCCCTCTTTCGCCCACATAGCGTCTCCAGCCGAGGGTTGCCCCAGCTTCAATTGCAAGCTTTGGAACGCCTTTGAGCATTACCTGTTTTTTGTAATCGGAAGGTTGTTTTTCAAATAATTCCCACGATGGCATTGAGACAACCCGTGCCAAAATGCCTTTTTCCTTTAATCTATCTCTCGCCTCAATTGCCAGGTGTACCTCTGAGCCGGTGGCAATAATAATAACATCCGGCCTTTTTTCCCGCCCCTCTGAAATAATGTAAGCTCCATGAGAGGTGCCCTCTTTAGTGGATTTGCTATCCGGGCCAAGGACCGGAACTTTCTGTCGGGTGAGCACAATTGCTACCGGGCCGTCATGCTCAACTGCAATCTTCCAGGCTGCGCAGGTCTCATTTGCGTCAGCAGGACGAATCAGTGTAAGTCCCGGAATAACACGCAAACTCATCAAGTGCTCTATGGGCTGGTGAGTAGGCCCGTCTTCACCGAGTCCGATGCTGTCATGGGTAAAAACAAAAATTGAGTGAACCTGCATAAGTGCTGCAATGCGCAGGGCAGGACGCAGATAATCTGAGAAGACAAAGAATGTTGCCCCATAGGGAATGGTTCCGCCATGGAGCCCCATGCCGTTTATAATGGCCCCCATGGCATGCTCACGGACACCGAAGTGGAGGTTATGTGAACAGGCCTTAGAAAAGCCAAAGTCACCGTACCCTATCAAAATAGTCTTTGTTGAGGGGGCAAGGTCTCCAGAGCCTCCTACAAGTGAGTGCGGCAGCCGCTTGGCCAGGGCATTCATCACCTTTCCAGAGGCAATGCGCGTGGCAATTGGCCCATCCTCAGGTCTAAATGCAGGAACGTGTTCATCGAGGTCTCTAGGAATCTCACCATTTATTATCTTTTTAAACTCTTTTGCCATTTTCGGATGCTTCTTGTGATATTTTTTCATAAGGCCATCCCATCTTGACTCCATTTCAACACCTTTTTTTATGGATTTCAAAAAATGGTTTTTGGCCTCATTGGGGACGTGAAAGGTCGGACCAAGGGGCCACCCAAGTGCCTCTTTTGTTGCCTTTACCCCGTCAGGGCCCAGGGGCTCACCATGCGATGCGGGATCGTCCTGTTTTGGGCTCCCATAGCCAATGTGGGTTCGAACGATGATGAGTGAGGGCATATCCCTTTCTTTCTGGGCAGCCGATATAGCTTTTTCAATGCTTTCAATGTCATTACCATCTGCAACCCTGAGGACATGCCAGCCATAGGCCTCAAATCTGCGCTGTACGTCTTCTGTGAATGCTATGTCAGTGTCACCCTCTATTGAGATATGGTTATCGTCATAGAGATAGATTAGCTTTCCCAGCCTCAAGTATCCGGCGATGGAACCTGCCTCAGAGGAGATGCCCTCCATAAGGTCGCCGTCTGAACAAATGGCGTATGTATAGTGATCAACGATGGGAAAATCTGGGAGGTTAAAACAGTTTCCTAAAAATCGCTCGGCTATTGCCATGCCCACGCCCATGGCAAACCCCTGACCCAGCGGCCCTGTTGTAGCTTCTATCCCCCTGGAGAGATCGTACTCTGGATGACCGGGGGTCCTGCTGCCCCACTTGCGAAATCTCTTTAGCTCACTTAAGGGCATATCGTATCCATGAAGGTGCAGTAAGGAATAAAGCAGGGCGGACCCGTGGCCTGCTGAAAGTATAAAGCGGTCCCTGTTAAACCACTCTGGATTTTTAGGGTTATTTCGAAGAAAACGGTTCCACAGAACATAGGCCATTGGTGCCGAGCCAAGGGGCATTCCAGGATGGCCGGACTTTGCCTTTTCTACGGCATCCACGGCCAGAAAACGTATCGTGCCAATGCAGAGTTCATCTAAATTCTTCACGCTGCCCCTCCTCCAAACCGATTTCTGGCCATTTCAGATGCCCCGATTACTCCTGCCTTAACCCCCAGCTCCCCTTTAACAACCTTTAATTTTTCAGAACCGGGCGTCAAAGCACGCTTCCTTATAGTCTTCTCTACGGCATTTATCAATACCGGCAGGCCTTCAATTACGCCCCCACCGAATGCCAGGAGGCATGGACTAAAGGCATTAACGATTCCCACAACCCCTGATGCAAGGTATTTTCCTGTTTCCTCAACCAGCCTTTTTGCTAAAATGTCGCCTTCCCCGTATGCCTGGCTTACGGTTGCAGCTGTTATGTTTTTTGTACCCCCTCCAAGGGTTTTTAGAGTTTCCCCCTGAGCGGGATTTTCCGATACTGCCTCCTTCGCCCTCTCTGCAATTGCCCAGCCCCCTGAATAGGCCTCAAGACAGCCCCGGTTTGGGCACCTGCATTTCCTGCCGCCAGAAACAAGCATGGTATGTCCGAGTTCTCCTCCTGTATTGTAGCAGCCCTCAAGTATTCGCCCTCCACTTACAACCCCGCCGCCAATTCCCGTTCCAACGAAAATAACAACCATGTCATCCACGCCTTTTCCTGACCCGTGCTGCCATTCGCCGTACGTTGCTGCACGAACATCGTTTGT
>JAZFTU010000133.1:0-4659 GCA_036446855.1 Hydrothermarchaeaceae archaeon (SeqCode)
CCTAGATATCGATAGGGCAGGAATTTTATTTTTAACGGTATTTATCGGTCTCTACTACTGTGGTGCCGGTTTATTTTGCGCTATGTTAATATCCAGTGTCGCACCCTCTAGTATTAGTGATAAGTTACAGGATTGACAAAATGATTATGCGCTTTAAGCAAGAGGGGAGATTTGATAAAAATGACTAAGATTATGGTTATAGATGAGGACCCTGATGTTATTCTCGTGTTAGAAAGGATACTTAAAAAATTTGGGTGCGAAGTAGTGGGCTTAACCGACAGCAGGAATTGCTTGAGCCGGGTAAAAGAGGAAATGCCGGATTTAATTTTCCTTGATGTTATGATGCCTGACAAGGACGGCTGGGAGGTTTGCAGAGAGATAAAGGACAATCCCTCCACGAGTTCTATTCCAATCTCCATGCTTACCGTTATGAAAGATGAGGAACACATAAAAAAGAGCTTCAATGCCGGTGCAGACCAGCACCTGGGAAAACCCATCAATTTTAAAGATATATATACTTCTATTGAGAACCTTCTTGGAACCGGGAAGCCCACTACTGGATGACAGGATGAGCTGAAATTTTTTATTGTGCAAGGCCCCAGCGTCCAAAAGGTTATTATCGTTTCAGAGCCAATATTAATAATATGAAAATAGCCGTTGTGCCATTTGGGGGTGTTTTTTATGGGCCTTTTTACTCTTAATTCCTGCACGGGTTTTGGATGGTGCTCCAGATTTTTTAAGATTTTTAAGAATCGCAGGGGGCAGGTTTCTATCGAGATGGCCCTTGTTACGGGTGCAATTTTATTGATAGTAATTAGCGTAATTCCATACATTACTACTGAGAATACACTAAATAAGGGTGTTTCTGCCGCTAGGAACGGTGCGACTTTTGGAAAGACGATGCTCAACATGGGGTATACTGCAGGAGGCGCATCACTCTCTGGTGGGGAAAGGGTCGCAATAGCTGACATAGATTACAGTGTGGACAAGACCTCCACGCCGGGGACAAAAATCGTAAATATAGTTTTCACGATTTCTGGAACCTCCAATACCGCTGCTGCTGATGAGATAGTAAACCAGGCAGCAAATTCTGTTCACTACGCATTCACGGGGACATATAACACCAGCACGGGTGGAACAATCGATATTACGGGCTTTAAGTTTATTGTCTCCTATACGTTTGCATAAGTTTCGGAGACCTTGGGTATTATATATCCGCTTAAGACCAATCAGGGATATGGAAGGAGAACCGTTCAGACTCTTGATAATTGTCCTTTTATTTACGGTTACTGCTGTTGTTGGTTTTTCAGCCCTGGATAATGCAAGGGAAAGCTCTGAAAAAGCCGCAACCTACAGAAGCGTGAGCAGCCTCCTTATTAAAACCCAGATTGTGCTCAGCGGCGCTCCAGGTTCCAGGGAGACCGTAAATTTCGTGCTTGAGGGGGACTCTAGGCTCCTGCTATACAACGATTACATAAATGGAACCCTTTACGGAATAGCCAGGGCCTCACTTCCTGACGGCACCCATTATCTCCAGGTCCTTCCATTGCCTGTTGGTGGCGAAAGGGTATCCCTAAGCTTTAACAAAACGTACATTGCAGGAGAGCATTCCATAAGGCTTATCCACAGGGTAAACCAGAGCGGCTTTGATTATCTGGAGGTGGGCTAACGTACCTGGACTGGCTAATGTCGAAGACTGGCATGCTCATCGCCTTTTTTGTGCTTTTTGGAGTGATGTATGGGACATATGACCTCTACGACGAATACTCGGCTCAAAGGGAAGTAGAAGCCGTGGTTTTGAGCATATCAAGCCAGATATCATCCCTTTCAAATGCTCCGGAGGAATACTCGGTGAAAAAGAAGATTAAGCTCCCAGGCAACATCCATGGAGAACCCTATATTTTTACTATGGACAGCGAAAGATACCACATTAAAATTAAACTTATGGGCAAATTTTCAGATAAAAACATTGAAGAGTTTGCAATGCTTCCAGATTTCTCATTCGTTCGAGAGGGATTCAACTCTAAAGGCGAGGTATCGGTGGGTTCTCCATTTGGGGGGATGAATACGACAGGTGCCATTGTCGTGAGCAAAAATTATGCGGTTATCAATATCACGGCAGTGGCTTAAATGGGATTTTTCATAGAGGAAAATGGACAAATCGAGGACATCTTCACACTCTCGATTAAGATTGCACTTCTATTGATTTTTTTTGGCTCGATTGCCTATTCGTACAGCGAATACCAGGAGAGGAAAGGGCCAATGGAGCGTTTCTCGGCAGGACTTGATTTTGCAGACATCCTGAAAAATAACGTTATGAGCGTCAGATTTGATGGGGTGCCAAGCCCCGGGCTAATTGATGCCAGAGAATTTGAGGGATTTGGATACGATGAAATTGGGAGGTACTGGGCTAAGCCCTATAACTTTGAGGTAGTAATCAGGGACAAAAGCGGAAGTGTCCTGTACGAGCAGGGCACGCTGAAAAAGGAGGAGGAGGAACTGGAAAAAATTGAAGGGATTGGAGAGGTCTCGGTAGCTTACACGGTTGTTGCTATTCGAGGAAAAGATGGCAGAAACAGGGCCGGAAGACTGGAGGTGTGGGTTTGGTCATGAGGTTTTTGGCTGGCCAAGAGGGGCAGGTCGAGGCAATGGATACGCTGATTTTTGCTATGCTCGTTAGCATCTCTGCGGTGCTTTTAGCGACATATGGCGTAGGGTCGTATCATCAGGATTTGCATATGCAGGCCCTCCAGCACAGGTATACCGCAGATTTCGCACAGAGCTTTGTTATGACCTCAAGGTACGTTTCCTCCGGAGAAGAAGGCATCGTCTACACCATAGGTCCAAATGTCAGCGATGACAGCGTTTTTTACACCCTCTTTGGAATTATAAACGGAAGCCTTGGGAAGAGTCCGCTTGAAAGGAAGGTCAAAGGAAATTTCCTCGAAATAATCGCAGAAGACCTGTATTTGAGTTTAGCGTTTCGCTCAGAAAATCAATCATATCCCCTCAATAACTGGTTTTTAACTGGCGGCTTTCACGATGGGGTAGAGGACTTTGTGATAGGAAATTTAGACTTTCTTTCAGGTGGCATGTTCTATTATCGCATTGAGGCAAGCTATCATCCATATGAGGGTACTGATATTGAAAATATCCTGTACAGCGAGGCGGTTTATACCAACTCAAAAGGTGTCCCGGATGCAGGAGTCTATGTCACCGAAATTGTGGTTGCAATTCCTTCTGCATCTCAAGAAAATGTTGGCGTTATTACCTTGCCTGAGTTTTCCAGGGAGATGGATAGCGGGGTGATTGGCGGCATATTTCCAGGCCGATTGAACTCAGCGGGCTATACGGTTCAGGAAGCTATAGGAGAGCTTGATGGTATTTTAGATGAAATCTCCAGGGGGCCATCAGAGTTTAAAAAGACCGGGAGAGTCATCATAAAGATCTGGCCAAAGGTGGGGGGTGAGAGTGCTGGAATTTTTTAGGGACGAGCGGGGTTTTGTGCCCTACTCTCTTCTCGGGATATCGATGCTCCTCATAGTCGGAGTTGCAATCTACCACTTTAGCAATGTCGATATTCTCAAGGCAGAGGAGAGAAATGTGCTTACCTTTGATATGGAGACCTTCTATTCGACTGCAAGGATTGCCCAGGACCTCCAGCAGGCAGCAAGGGCCAGCGCAAAAAACGCTATTTTAGACCATTCGACTTTGACGTACAGTAAACCCGTGGATATAGACACAGAATGGGAAGGTAGAGAATCATTTAATATATGGAAACTTGCGCTTGAAAATGATATTTCAGAAAAAACAAAAACGGGCATCTATGACTTTTACTTTGGAGGTAATAAAACCGCCCTCGAAAAACAGTATTACAGCTCTGTTACTGCCTTTGATTTTTCAGAATTCATTGTGCCGGGGGGCATAGAAGTTGGCATAGTGCAAGACCGATATAATCCCCTGGAAAAAGTTCAAATGCCGCTTGAGCTTAAGGTCTCCTTTAGTGACGGTGGAGCGCTCAGCGCGAAAAACAGGTTTACCGGGTATGAACTTTCCATGGATGCGGGAACTTCCGTAATTTCAAATCCGAGGCCGTTTACAATGGCTGAGAAGGCTTACAGTTTCACGCAAACGTTCAATAGTAAAGATTTGGCTGAAGAAGCTTCCTGGCATCTATGGGGCATGCAGGAGGTATTGGGCCTATTTGAAGCAAACGTAAAGCACAGGGTAAAATTTGCAACTGACGCCCGCGCCTCCTATTCTCTTGCCCACCTTTTAATTGCGTACAGGGAACTAGAGGAATTTGGAACATTTGACTACGTGCACACTACGCTGGAGTTTTTGAGGCCATGGGCGGGGAAAGAAGGCGAGGGAACTATGTTTTTGTCCTTTTTTAAAGAAAGCATAGAAGAAGGCTACGTTGACCTTGCGATAGAATCTATGGATTCTGCGAGATTCATGGGCGAGCTTGGAGAAAAGATTGGGGGGATTAGCGATGCGATTATAACGGCCTCGGCAAGTATCGACAGTGATACGGTGACGCCCTCCAAAGGAGTCTTTGAAAGCTCGGAAATCGAAGGCCTTGTGCCGCTTGAAGACGGCACAAAGCAGCATTTGAAACGGGCAGAGGACAATGAACGTTCCGCTCGATCTTACAAT
>JAZFTU010000134.1:0-2541 GCA_036446855.1 Hydrothermarchaeaceae archaeon (SeqCode)
GTACTTTTTTTCAAGAATTTCTGGGTTGGCTCCAGCGATTTCGAGTTCTTTCATCGTCACAGCGTCAATACCCGATTTTGCCAACTCCTTTGCCTTCTCAACTTCCAATTCTGCATCTCCCCTCTTTTTGCTGAGTTCTATGTCATGAATCTTCTTTGATTCCAGGGCTTTTTTTATATTTTCAGGGATGTTTATGCCAACTAATTCAATACGCTTGTAGTCTATCCCAATTGATTCGAACATCTCTTGCAAGCGTGCCCTCATAGCTGCGATCAAGACATCCCTTTCAAGGTAAATCTGATGTATCGTAAGGTTTGCGAGTTCCGAGCGGATGACTCCCTGAAGGTTGGTTAAGATATGCTCCCTAAGTTTGTCTTTAGTATATCGCTTCTTTGACCCCATAACCTGAGCCCAGAACATTTTAGTATTATCTATCTGTAATTCAATAGTTCCCGAACAGCCCACAGTCACGTTGTCCTGGGATAAAGTCTCTGGAAGCCCCCACTTGAGCTTGAAGGGCAGTAGAGAAACATAAATCACTTCACATTTGGATAAGATAGGAATCTTAGAAGTAACGTGTCGTCCAGGCCCAAATTCTTGGTATATTTTCCCGTCACGAATGAACAAAACTCTCTCAAATTCCCTTACTAAAAACCGTGGCATTGTTCCCGGCCTTACACCCTTTGCAAGTTCGTCTTCACCCAATTCAAACTTATCGGCCATAATTACCACCTCTTCAGTATATCCCCGACCTTTGCCATGTCGCGAAGGTACTCTTCTTTAGTGTCATAATTTGGTTTTTTCTCGACCCATTGTGTAATAAGGCTTCTTGCCTCTTCGAATTCATCTTTCCTCATTTCATAGCGCCCGGTAAGATTCCAATCCCACTTCTTTTCAAGGTCTGAAAGTTTTTTATACACCCTCTTTGCAGGAGCCAACTCATCGTCGTCCTGAAAGACCCACTGGGTCCTGCTGTCGAGGGTTTCTACCGACCTTACCACGGCATCTTTCATCTGGCGTATGATGTCCCTTACGGTCGCCACCTTCTTTCGCCGCTTATTTCTCTCGTAAAGCAGATATGCCAAAACACCCGTTCCCAAAACGGCTACCACTATGACAACCTTCATCTCGGTATCGGAGAAACCCAGGGCATCCCGGATACTGACGTAAACATTCATAAAAGCTCCTTTGGACTAGACATCGTACTTTTTCACATCGAAGTAATCCACTTCGTCCTCAATGTTTTCAACACCGTTTATTATGTCCCGTCGCCTCTCAAAGTCCTTTTTTAAGACCTCGATTTCTCTCTGGAGGTCCATAATCAGTTTAGAAATGTTACCTGGCTCAGTGAGCGCCCTGTCCGTGAGCTCTTCAGCATGCTTCTGAAACTGTTTTGACTTTATCACGACCCTGGCATCGTATTCAGTTAATCTTTCAAGCTTGTCCTTTCCAACCTTCTCGGCATCAAAGATGCCGGAGTATCCGTACTCTCCTGTCCTCATGGTGTGCATAGTTACGTCAATTGCCTGCCTTAATTTCTCTGATATCGGCATTACAGACCGATTATTTGTCTGCAGGAGGATTCCGGTAATCTGGTCTGTTGCATCCTTGGCATGGTCAACAAATAGTATGGCCTTTTCCCGTACAAGTCTGTCCGTCTCCCTCCGGGTCTCCATCTTTTTGTAGCCCCCGTAACCAGGGATTAACCCGATTAACTTGGATTTAATCGTCTTTTCATATTTGATAGCCATCTAATACCCCTGCTGCCTCATTTAGTCCTGATAAGTAAACGCTAGTATATAAAACATGACGATGCCGGGTCATCCTAGCTCTCGATAATTTCCCCGCAGAAGTCACACTCTACGTCGTTTCCTGCTTTAAGTTTATAGAAGTTTATCTCGGAAAATTTCCCGCCGCAAGAAGGGCATTGTTTAAGCGTTTTTCGTGGTTTTTGGGGGGCCTCTATAACCGGGGGGGTTTGTGGCCTTTTGGATATTGTTATATTTGCCATACGTATTGCATCGACCCAGCTGTCAACGTTCCGGAGGTGAGATACTATAGCGTTATCGGAAACAGTTTCTATATTTAGATTTTTCGCCCAACCAGAACGAATAAAATTTCTTTTGGTAGATATATTTACAACCGAGTCTATTTGAAAATCAAAAACGATGTATTTATTTTTCTTGAGGAGTTTCGCCCCGTAGAAAAATATTCTTCTGTTAGTCAAATAAAGATTTCCTATATACCCAAATTGCAAAATTACTTTTAAGATATTGCGGCTTAGAAGGTCAGGAAAATGTATTCCTTTGCTTTCCTTTAATATAACCTCGCCCTCACCTAACTCTAAGGCAGATAAATCAGGATTCTTGCCCATGTGTGTCTACTAAGTTTAAGAATAATAAAAAAGTTGTGTGGGATTTAGAGGGAGGAGCAACGGGCATCCCTAATGTGAAATAATCTCCCCGCAATACTCACATGTTATATCATTGCCAGATTTAAGTTTGTAGAAATTCAGTTCTGAAAGTTTTCCCTTGCAGTAGG
>JAZFTU010000135.1:0-4359 GCA_036446855.1 Hydrothermarchaeaceae archaeon (SeqCode)
GCAACTATAGAGAACTGGGGTTACGACAAGATTTTCGTTTCGCTGCCAGTGGGATGGACAATCGACCCAATTAAATCGTCCGCTGCAAGGTCTTTTCCAGTGAGAGAGACCGGGCTATGGAGGATTTACGGAATGCCCAAAAGCGGTAAAACCATGCTTGGACGTGGAGAGGTCTTTACCGGGAAAGGCTTTAGTTCAGGAAATCCTACTAAAAGTGAGACCACAGTAGGTGGAAGAACTGGATGGTGGCTTAGACCTAATGAGGGACTCTTAATAGACATTTACGTTAATGAAATAGCCAGCAGTGGAGTCATTGACCCCTTGAAAATCGAAAAAGAAAACCCTTCGATAAGAGTGGTCAAGTGGTATGAAGTTTTCATATTGGAGTTGAGCGAAGCAGGATTTATTACTGCGCCCTGGATTGTGGAAGGTGCCGCGCTTGTAGAGGGTCCAGCACCATATTCGAACTCGGGGAAAGAGAATACTGATGTATACTACAATACATATCGAAAAGAGGAGTTGGATGTACCAGCATGGGATGAATGGTTCAATCTAAAAAATTCCCTGGTATATATGCTAACAAAGACCACCCTAGCACCGATTGATTTGGAGTTCCCATCATCTGACGTAGAAGTCACTATAAAACCGGTCTGGAGGGTAGACACAACGGCAGATATAAGGTATGCATATGAATGGAGTAGCTACCAGAAAGTAGTGGGGATGAGCCTTTGGAGAGATTCCGCACTGGACGTACCCGATTGGTTTGAGTTGTTTTAAAATGTTGAATTTGGCGCTTCCCAAAGGCAGTCTGGAAGAGCAGACAATGCTGCTTTTCAAGCAGGCGGAACTGGATGTCAAGGTAAGTTTCAGAAACTACAGTCCCAGCATAAGCGACCCGAGGATTTCGAAAGTAAAAGTACTAAGGCCACAGGAGATACCCTCCTACACTGCCGAGGGTTTTTTTGACATTGGCATTTCTGGACTCGACTGGATAAAAGAAAGCGGAGCAGATGTCGAGGTTATTGCAGACCTCCCATATAGCAAGCAGGGCTCTGGAATCGTAAGACTTGTAATCGCGGTTCCAGAAAGTTCAGACCTAAAAAGGCCTGAGGACATAAAGCCTAAAAGTAGGGTTACAACCGAGTACTTAAATATCACGAAAGGATACTTCGAAAAGCTCGGCATACCCGTTGATGTGCACTATTCGTACGGTGCCTCCGAAGCCAAAGTCCCTGAGCTAATGGACGTTGTAATAGATCTTACCGAGACAGGTTCCACACTAAGACAGAACCGCTTAAAGATTATAGGGACGATACTGAAATCCTCAACAAAACTCATAGCTAATAAAAAATCCTGGGCAGACAAAAAAAAGCGAAAGGCAATAGAGGAGATAAGAACTCTCCTCCTTGGAGTAATCGAAGCGAGAGGAAAAGTACTCCTTAGCATGAACGTTTCTGAAGCAGAATTAAAAGGGCTGATATCCATCCTCCCGGCAATGAAAAATCCGACGGTATCAAAGCTTTATAACTCGGACTACTATGCAATTGATACAGTAGTCCCAAAAAAAGACGTAAATATACTCATCCCAAGGCTCAAGGAAAAGGGTGCAGAGGATATCATAGAAATAGATATCACAAAGATTGTTCGCTAAATTATAACCTACATTTTTTCAGTCGGATGTCTGATAAATATATTGATTTAATGAAAATCTTAGTACCTGATTAAGATCAATCCTTGAAATTTTGATTCTGTTACTCGGATATTTAGGAAAAATCACAGTTTATCCAAGATATAATCTGGCTTTATTTTGCTTTTTTCGATCTCTTCTCTTTTCGAGTAGCCGGTTAGCACGAGCGCTGTCTTCATTCCAACCCTTTTTCCCATTTTTATGTCGGTTTCGAGTCTGTCGCCCAAAAGCAGGACGTCCTCTGGATTGAGCTTTAATCTGTCCAAGGCAATTTTTGCAATAATTTCTGATGGCTTTCCGATGAGTATCGGTTCAGTTTCACAGACCGTCTGAAGAGCACTTACTACAGCTCCGGCTCCAGGTAGCATCCCTTTTTCTGTAATTAGAGTATTATCAGTATTTGTTGCGATAAAGTCCGCGCCGCCTTCTATATGCTTGAAAGCTGTCGCAATCTTTGAGTAATTAAAGGTCCTGTCAAGTCCCACCAGCACAATATTACATTCCTCCCACCCTATCTGTATGCCCTGCCATTCCAGCTCCCTTTTTAACCCTTCCTCCCCTATGACAAACACGCTTGGATTTTTGTAGTTCTTTTTTATATAAAGTGCGGCCGCATAGCCGGAGGTTATGATATCCCCCTCATCTACATTTATACCAAAACCTCTGAGCTTTTCGACATATTCTGCGCGAGTCTTTGTGGAGTTATTTGTCAAAAATAAGACCTTTGCCCTCTTTTTTGCAGAGGCGATTCTTTTGTTTGAATCTGAAATGAGTTCTTCCCCCTTATACACCACCCCATCCAGGTCTATTATAAATCCCTTAAAATCCATATCTCCCTTCATAATTTGGCATTTGGTTATTGTATCCACTCGCTAATTATGATTTCCAAAGCCCGTGAACGTTGCAATATTCTCTTGCTTCAATCTTTTCTGCTGTTATCCCAAACTCTGCTTCGGGTTTATCGCCAGGTTTCAAGAACTTTCTGTAAACCCTACCATCGGCAATTATCTCCACCCACTCTATATAATGCGCATCTTCCATCGGATGAGGAATTGAACCGACTTTTACTTTTACTCCTGTCAGTGTTTTTTCGATCATAGGCACGTGTTTCTCCTTTCCTGCATCCTTCGTCTTTTCTATGAGGTGCTCCATCGGCTGACCGCAGCAAACAAGCTCCCCCTCACCAGCGTGGAGAACCTCTACTATATTCCCGCATACATTGCATTTGTATATCTCCCTTCGTTCTACCATATTTTAAGCCCCCTTTTTAGTATTCCTCACATTTAATTTGGTAATAACCTCTTTCGTGGTCGCAGGATGGGCATTTTTCGGGCGGCTCCTCTCCCAAATGCACATATCCGCACTCAAGGCAGACCCATTCTACTTCCCTTTCCTTTTTGAAGACCGTCCCGGATTCGACTTCTTTTAATAGCTTTTTGTACCGCTCTTCGTGATGCTCCTCGACGCTGGAAATCGCCCTGAGCCTATCTGCAATTTCATATAATCCCTCCTTTTCTGCGACGTCGGCAAATTCAGGATACATCTCCGTGCATTCATAGTGCTCACCAGTGATTGCTGCCTTAAGATTCTCTGCTGTACTGCCATAAGCCGTAGGGGCAACAGCACCAACCGAAATTTCCTCAATGTTCTCACCAGTCTTTTTCATGAGCTCCGAAATGTGCTCAAAAAGCCTCTTGGCATGCTCTTTTTCATTTTCTGCCGTGGTGATAAAAATCTCGCCAATCTGCTCAAATCCCTCATTTTTTGCAATCTTGGAATAGAACGTATACCTGTTTCTCGCCTGACTTTCACCAATAAACGCCTTTGCCAGATTTTCAATTGTGCTATTCATTTTTTTTTACCTCCGTACTATAATATTATATTCGCTTCAATTTTTTAGTTAGAAAATTAACGCCATAAATTTAATAAACGTGCGACGCCTAGAGGAAAATTGATGAAACTTCTCTTTGTCTCTGATACAAATTATCCCATGAAAGATGGCATAGTAACATACATGGAAGAGGTAATTCCGAGATTGGAAGAGGAGTACGATGTCGAGGTCTTCGCACCAAAGATTGGCTCCAAAGGGAATAGTCCGGTAATAAGAAAGAAAATCTTTGGCTACCATATACCGATACCAAAAGGGATTCGAAAGGCCGTAAGGGAAAACGACATTATTTTTTCCAACTCCCCCCTTTCAAATGGCATAGCGGCTGTTTTGTTAGGCCGGCGCAATAGAAAAAAGATTGCGATTTTCTGCCATCACGACGAAAAAATCTTAATTGAAAACGTATTTTCCCCTATGAAAAGGTCAAGAAATCTCGTAGACAGGATAATGAAGGCATACTACGGGAGGGCGGATAGGTGTTTTTTTGCAACAAAGAAATTTTATCTGCGCTTAAAAAGGCTGGACATACCAAAAGACCGGCTTGTGTACAATCCATTTTCTGTCGATACCAGCTTTTTTACGCCATATAAATCTCCATTAAAAGAGAAGTATCCTGGAAAAGTTGCACTCTTTGTAGGGCGGATGTCAAAGGAGAAAAACATTGGAGAGATATTAGAGCAGGCAGGGTCAATGAAAGACTGGAACTTCTTATTTATCGGGGATGGCTACGTTCTGAAACATTACAAAAAGAACTCTCCTGAAAACTGTGAATTTACAGGAGGCA
>JAZFTU010000136.1:0-3379 GCA_036446855.1 Hydrothermarchaeaceae archaeon (SeqCode)
GAAAAAGGAGGTCATGAGGATGAAATTCTCCACCCTGACGCCAGGTGAGCTTTCCTCGGCCTTCCAACATCCAATTGAACTGGATATAAAGCTCGTAGAAGCTGGCGAGACCAGGCACATGATGGACTGGTTCTGGGGGATAAATGTGTCAAGGGCCCTAAGTCAGGCGATAAAAAGCGCCCATAACGATTTTGTGAGCATATCCGCAGGAAGGGTGCAGACCCCTGCGCTTGCAATCCTTGTTGAAAGAAAAAAGGAGATTGACACATTTGTGCCAGAGCCATTCTGGGAGATATTTTCAGACGTGGACGTAAAGGGAAAGAATGTTTCTGCAAGAAACACAAGGGGCAGAATTTCAACCGGAACCGAAGCAAAGTCAATTTTAGAAAATTCAAAAGTAGAAGAGGCCATTGTATCCAAAGTAGATAAAACAGAGGTAAAGGTATACCCCCTCACTCCATTTGATCTGGGGGCTCTTCAGATTGATGCCTACAGGCTCTTTGGATTTATCCCAAAAAAGACCCAGGACCTGGCACAGGGCCTTTACGAAAGCGGGTGTATATCCTACCCGAGAACTTCCTCCCAAAAACTCCCCTATTCGATAGGATTTAAAAACATCCTGCAAAAACTGAGCAAGAACAAAACCTTTGAAGCGCCCGCAAAAGCCGTGCTCAAAAAGACGAAACTTAGTCCCATGCAGGGGGGAAAGACCGATCCTGCCCACCCTGCCATATATCCAACTGGCGTCCCCGCTAAAAAGATTTCAGGAGATGCAGAAAAGCTCTATAATTTGATAGTCTATAGGTTTATTTCTGTTTTTGGCGATGCAATGGTGAAGCTTGCGGTAAAGGTCAGCCTGATTCAGGGAAAGGAAGAATTCGGGTTTGAGGGTTCAAGCATAAAGGAACCGGGATGGACCGCGCTCTACCCGTATTACAAGTCCAGGGAGTTTGTGTTTCCAGACGTTTCTGAAGACGAAAAGCTAAAAGTTTTGAAGGTCTATTCGCAGGAAAAAAAGACAAAGCCCCTGCCAAAATACTCGCCAGCATCACTTATCCAGGAGCTTGAGAAAAGGGGGCTTGGAACCAAGGCAACCAGGGCCGATGTGGTGGATACGCTATACAAGAGGGGATACGTCCAGGGAAAATCCATCGATGTTACGGAATTTGGTGAATCCATTATAAACACGCTTTCAGAGTACGCCTCGTCGATTATAAGCGAGAAACTTACAAGGACATTTGAGGAAAAACTTGAGAATATCAGGGCGGGGAAGGAGAGCAAGGAGTCAGTACTTAGCGATGCAAAAATTGAGGTTGGGAAGATTCTAAAAGACCTTCAGAAAAAGGAGGGCGTGATTGGCGAAGAGATTTCAGCCGCCATAAAAAAGTCGCAGAAGAAAAAGACCCTTGGAAAATGCAACCTCTGTTCAGGAGAACTCCGGATAATAAAGTCCAGAAAGGGAGAGGAGTTCATAGGATGCTCGGGCTACCCCAATTGTAAAAACACATTTTCACTATTTTCAAGCCGTGGCATCGAGCCCACCGATAAAAAATGCCCCGAATGCTCACTTCCCATGATGAGCAGCGGCAAGGGGAAATATCTCACCTGCCTCGATACAAAATGCAAGTCTAACGACAAGAGGTATGTTGTGGGCGAGTGTCCGAAATGCGACGGAAACTTAAGAATCATAAAAATACGAAAGCTGTTCATAGGCTGCTCCAATCACCCGAAATGCAATGTGTCCTATCCACTCCCCCAAAAAGTGGGCATACTTCCTGCAAATCGAAAGTGTGCCGAATGTGGGCTTCCTGTGACCAGCATACCCTTTGGCAAGCGCCGCCTTTTGAGCTGTGTCGACATGAACTGCAAGTCAAAAGACAAGTACAAAAAAAGGTGATATCGGTTGTATCCACTGGCTGCAATCCTCCTCAGTGTTTTTTTAGTCAGCTTAATTTCCCTTATCGGGATTCTATCCCTCTTGAAAATAAAGATATTTGAGAAAACGATGCCCTTCCTGATCGCGGGAGCCGCAGGCACCCTTATAGGAGTGGCTTTCCTTGACCTTATGCCACACGCATTAAAAGAAAGCTCAAACGCATTTGTATATGTGATTTTCGGAATCGTGTCATTTTTTGTCCTGGAGAGGTTTATATTCTGGCACCACTGCCATGACGGAGTTTGCGACATCCATACGATAAGCTATTTGAACCTTGTAGGGGACGGGGTCCATAACCTCATAGATGGGATGGTTATAGCTGCAGCTTATCTTACGTCAATTCCTCTGGGCATTTCAACCACGGTTGCCATAATGTTTCACGAGATTCCACAGGAGATAGGAGATTTTGCCATACTCGTCTACGGGGGATTCGACCAGAAAAAAGCGCTTTTTTACAATTTTCTGTCTGCCCTCATGGGATTTGTTGGCATTGCAATCACGTATCTTCTATCTTCTGTTGAAGGCCTTTTCCCATTTCTTTTAGCATTTGCCGCGGGCGGATTCATTTACATTGCGACCGCCGACATCATGCCCGAGCTAAAAAAAGAGGTCGAGTTCAGAAAATCATTTATTCAGTTGATATGTTTTATTTCTGGCATCGTGGTCATGGGGGGGATAATTGGCCTATTTAATTAGCCTGCCGCTTCCGCAGGATACGCATACGCCCTTTCCCTGGTTGAAATGTTCCTGGCACGTCTGTTTTCCACAGAGATGGCACGAATAAACTCTTCCAGGACTTCCGCATATGCTGCAGATTCCAGAAATCATGGAAGCCCCCACTGTTCTATTGCTGCCTTTAGCTCCGGGTGCTCCTTCGCATGCTCTTTTAGGGGGATTTTCCCTAAAGCAGCATCAAGTGCCTGGCGCATCGCCATGGCGCCTGAGGTTGCACCGCCACTATGCCCGAATATGCCGCCTCCTGCCAGGATGAGCACGTCCTCCCCAAGAAGCCTTAGGTTCTCGGGGATTTTTCCCGGGTGCTGGCCCCCTGACGAGACCGGAAGCGACGGCCGAATGTTGTAAAAATCTTCTTTTAGTACCCCTACGGATTGCAAAACAGAATCATGGCCCTCATAGAGTTTTCCCAAAATTGCCCCCACGTGCACCTGGTCCCCGCCGCACAGCCTCACAAGCTTGGATACCACCTGTGTATGTATGCCGTGAACGTCGCTCCTCGTAAATGACCCGAACATGTCCCTGTGGCAGTGTATCGGAACTTTTACACTCTCGTCCTCGCAAAGGACCCTCAATGCAGAAAACCCTGCCGTGACAAAATTTAACATGAGGCAGTTTGCCCCGTGCTCAAGTGCCGTGTCCGCGTTTTCCATGATTTTGTCCACCTCGTCAGTCACGTTTACCGCAAACATGGTCTTCTCGCCCTTC
>JAZFTU010000137.1:0-3368 GCA_036446855.1 Hydrothermarchaeaceae archaeon (SeqCode)
GATTCAGCAATCCTCGGGTAGTATACGCCCTTTACAGCTGAGATTATGTCAAAAATGTTTAGAAGGCCCAGGCTTACAGTGGTAGAGGGATAGGTCTTCATCTTTGGCATGTTAATAAATACGTCCGCTTTTAAGATAGTCGCAGGCATTTTAAAATTTTTTAAAGCCAGATAGTTGCGCTCTACGGGAATTCTTAAGTCCTTGGTAATATTTACGGTTTCAGCACCATAGTCTTCACAGATGCTACTAATACCTGTTCGCTCGAAATATTCTTCTGCAGTAACCCCCTGCGTATCACTTCCTAAAATAACGCATTTTCCCCGCCCCTCGTAAATCTTGAGCACCTGCCCGATGAGGCTGGCATCCGTTGCCTCCTCCGGTGCTGGAGAGGTTGAACCCAGATCAGGTTTGATGACAACAAGTTCGCATTCTTTTGGAGTAAAATCTATAGAATCCAGCGCCCTTCGAACGCTTGGATGCTCGGACTTTTGGATACAAACCTTTACCATTGAATCTGGTTGACCCATCTCCATATTTAAGGGTTATTACATGGAGTCGCCAGGAACAATTGTTCTATAATACCTCCCCAAGGAAGGGGGGGGATTCGTCATTCGGTCCTATTTATATGCCAAGAATTTCCCTCGCTTGTAAGTAGCCTCCTCATGACGACTCCCAACGAAACCGTGGATCGAAATAAGCCATCAGATTTTCTGAAAAATCCGGGAGGATAGCACTTATGCCCTCGCTTATGATATGGCCCTCGCTCAGGCTGTTTGCGATATATTTGGGCATGCCCTCCTTTTCCAGATGCTCCTGGGAAAGGAAATCATAAAGAAGGGCCCTGGCATTTGTGTATCTGCGTTTTAAGAATATGGCCCACCTGTCTCCCATAATGAATGGCTCGGTAAGCTTTCCGTCAAATTTTAGGTATTTTTTGAGGAACCGGGTTTCATGTGGCGTGTTTACCTCTGGTCCTTTGTGCAGCCTTAGTGGGGGGATTTCAATACTTGCAAGTTCGATTAAGATGCAGGTCTTGTCCCCAACAAAAAAGTCAATACCAATTACCGGAAAATCAGAGCGCAAAAGGAGTTTTTTTATAGTGCCAACCGCTCTTTTCAGCTGGGGGTACAGCACATCGTCCACAAGGTCAGGAGTCTTGATGACAACTGCCACTATGCAAGTTTTCCTTTTCTCAAATTTTCGGATTATCTCGCTCTTTTCTGCCACCCTTTTTTTAGGGAAGAAGAATTCGTCGCGCGGGCCTTCAAGATATTTTTTCGCAGCGAAAATAAATTCGTTTAGCTTTGTGTTTGAAAGGGCACTCGAAACGTTTCTGTTTTCGTCTACCGGGTCAATAAATACCAGAGGCTCGGTAAATTTTTTATCCTTTTTTCTTTTAAGATTTCCTATCCATATGATGTGGCCAACATGCCACTCACACGCGGCCTTCAGGACGCCCTCAAACGAGCCGTGTTTTATTATCAAAAGTTCGCACAGGTATCCGCTGAGCCCCTCAACTTTAGCCTCCGCGCCGTAGCATCCTATCCCCTTTAAAAATCGCTTTAGAAGCCTTACTTCATTCTCCTTTCCTAATATGCGCCCTTTTACGAATTTATCGTGGAAGGGCGTTCTGTCAACAGCAGACTTAAGGTCCCTTGGGCTGGCGACTGCATAGCACGGGACAATCTCTACCTCAAAGCCCCCATATACCCCCCTTACGTACGGGTGCTCTGCGTACCTTTTAGTTACCCCCGTCAATATTTTTCTCCCGATACCCGTTACAACCTCCTCCATCCGGGCTTTTTCATATTCAAGAGGGAAAATGAGAAATACATCCAGGTCCCTCTCGTTTGGCAGCCAGGTGTCCCGGGAGGCAGAGCCAAGGAGTACGGGCCGTATTCTCTTGTCAATCTCCTTTGTCTCTTTTTCTATCTCCAAAAGAACCTTATTTGCAGCAGAAAGCAGCCTCGATTTTTCCTCTTTTGTTGGGACAACTGAAATCATAACACATAAATTGGCATGCGTCATATTTATTGATATGGAAATAAAAGAGGCCCTAAAAAGCGGGCCGCTTGTCGGGCGGGAGCTCTATGAACAGACGGGACGCAATGTATTTTCTCTGTGGAAGGCGTGCTATAAAGACAGGGAGGTACTAACAAGAACTGTTGGAAGGCAATACCTGCGGTTTGACCGGAAGGTTGCGGGCTTTTCCAGACTATCGCCTGCGCTGGAGCGTGAGTTTCTTACGTATACGGTTGTCGGGCTGAAAAGAGACGGACATATGATTGAAAAGAGGGGAGCTACCCTGGATGCCGAAATAAAGAGGATAAGCAAAGAAAAGCTGAGGCTTGCAGAAATGGCCGTGCAGGAGGTTCTGGAGAAGCTGGAGGGGCATCGGGATGAGATAAGTAATGGAGCATGCTTCATTATCGGAGGGGACGTACCGCTTCATATGGCGCATTCTGACCTTAGGCCGGAAAAGAGCACGGGAAAAATCGTTGCGGGCTCGGACCTCGATATCGTTGTTATCTTAAAAGACGATTTTCCTGATAGGCTTGAAAAGGATCTGGACACGGCCATTTACGATGTGAAGTACCAACTCCTCACAAGGCCAAATGTAAAAGAGGAGATAGATTACATAATAAAAAGATATTCATCTGTCGTGGAGCAGGCGGCGTTTGACACCTTCGAGCACATGGTCGCATGCAAGATAATAGACGAGGGGCGTCGTTTGTGGGGGAGCAAGGAGATATACGGGCAGGTGATTTCCCTGCTTGAAAAAAACAATGTCCCGCTAAAGCTTAAAGAGCTTCAGTCAAGGGCACATGAATACAGAAAAAAGGGGATAGAGGCACTTTTGGAGATGGAAAATCTTTCCGAGGACGAGTACACGAGGCTGTTTACAACAACAGAGGAGTTTGGTGAGGTGTTTTGAATCTGAAAAGAGACTTTTAAATAAGAAAAACAACCCAACTATCATATGGACGTTTTCAAGGAAGCTTTCGATGAACTGGCCATAAAGGCCAAAGAGAGGCTGGGGGGCGATCTGGTTTCATTAATCCAGTATGGCTCTACAGCAAGAGGGAAAGCGGTTATCGGTGAGAGTGACGCAGATGTCTTTGCGGTTGTAAGAAACAAAAAGGCAAAAGAGGAACTTTTTGATATTTCTTTTGAAATAGGACTGGCCAGTGGGATTCTTTTTTCAGTTATAGTTAGAACTATCGAAGAATTGACTCTCATGCGCGAGATGGATAGCATATATCTCAGAGAAGTAGCGAAGACAGGTAAGGTACTGTATGGTAAAGCCGTTGGTTAAAAGAGAGTTTGAGCTTTCTGAGGAAATGTTGAATGATGCTACACTATTGGTC
>JAZFTU010000138.1:0-2669 GCA_036446855.1 Hydrothermarchaeaceae archaeon (SeqCode)
ATCTTGCGGGTAGAAGAAGGTTTATTTTTCAACGATTGAGTTTGGGCCATTGATTCATAAGCAAGATTATTTGCTTTATAGGAATAGTACAGGGCATCCAGCATCTCCCTCTCAAAACCAATTGTTCTGAATCTGTGCCACTCGCTTCCACTCTTCTCAAGCCTGCTGGTCGCCTCTTGCATGGCTTCTTCGGCTCTTTTGACATCTTTATTACGGTCCTTTGCCTGCTTTACAGCACTTTTGGCCTTAAGAAGTTCACTTTTAACCTCCTGCTGAAGGAGCAGTATTCGTTCAGCCTCATTTGGTATTTCTGGCCTTATCCCCATCATCTCGTTATGGCAAAGGCTGCATTTTTTCGAAATTTTTATCATGTCTACGACAGTTATCGCATGTGAACCCATGCAAGTAGCACAGGTGGGCGCAAGCTTATCCGATTCAAGGTTGTGGTACATTGCGCTCTTTTTGAATTCATCGTATACATCGGCGTGGCAGTTTCCACACGTTTTTGGGATGTTCTTGTAGTATATTGAGCTTTCAGGATTGCTGGAGTCTTTTACGCCCTCATGGGAAAGCTCTTTTTTAGTCAGTTTGGGGTCTCCCCCATGGCACTTATCGCACGTGATGTCATTTGAGGCGTGAATGGAACCTTCCCACTCATCAAAATTTTCCTGCTGCCAATCGGGAAGGGTTGATACAGTTTCTGGATTTTTGTGGCAGTCGACACAGGAATTCTCGGATTGTGCAGTTGCAGGGGGAATGAGGAATATAATGGTACAGAAGGTTGCAAGTAAAATTAAATTTGGTTTCATTTTACATCCTCAACAATTAATGTCCCCTTCATTAAGTGATGCTCTCCACTGCACAACACCGAACAATAAAAGATAAAACTTCCGGCTTTGTCTGCTGTGAATTCAACGGTTTTTACCTTTCCTACTTGTATTGGCCCGGTATTTACGTTGAATTGGGGGATTATTAGCCCATGAGTAACGTCATTGCTCAAAATCTTTAATTTAACGGTATCTCCCTTTTTCACCGTAATTTTGGACGGTTCCCAGCCGCCGTCCTCAAAGATTACTCCAGTAATCAGGATTTCGTCGGTATGGGCTGGTCGGTACTCAAACTCGTAATAATAAATAAGGGCCATAGTACCAAATACGGCCAGGAGTACTATCACGAGAGCAGCACCTTCTGTTTTATCCACACTGGTCATCTCTTTCATTTTTTTCACCTTCCTTTAGCCTACATACAACCTGAGCAATACCATAGTGACCCCAACCAAAAATATCACTATGGGGACAAAACTCCTCAGCGCTATTTTCTTGTCGTCGAAAATCTGTTGGGATATTTTGTAGCCAATGTCCATAGAAAATGCCAAGCCTAAAATTACAGTTAGCGCCTGGAGGATTGGAACGAAGCCAGATACCACAGGAGTCCACTGAATGCCCTTTGTCCCAAATAGATTCCAGCCCCAACCAAAGGGGTCGGATATAATTGAGATAGCATAGGAACCGTTTATGAGCATGATTGGCCAGCTAAATCCTATCCAACCCGCTAGTCCTATGGGTACCAGACTGTATGAATAATCTATGTACATTCGCTTAAGAGAGATATCTTTGATGCCTGAGATGAATTTGGATACCCAGGTAAACCCGAAGAAGATTGCCGGGGTTAGCACTAAGGACGATCCCATGAATATGGTCGCATATAACCCGAATTCCTTCAAGCTTGATATGGTTGCCCAGTCCTTAATCCATCCCCATGGCCCCTGCATAACCGCCACGTAAAGGACAGCTAAAGTGAGCATTATGAAGGATTTCCATGCTTCGTCCAGATGCCTTCCCTTCTGTACAAGCAGGTCTTTTCCGAATGGTCTGATGTTAAGGGCTATGTTGTCATTTGGGCAGGTCTTTATACACTGAGTGCAAAGACCGCAGTAGTTATTCCTCTCCATAGTACCGGGATATTCGAACCATGGGCAGCCCCAGCCCTTCTCGCTTCCCTTGATACATTCTTTTTCTTTATGTTTCCTGCACATTTCTCGGTCCTTCACCCTCAGCTCTAGAGATGAGAACATGGAATAAAGTCCGAGAAAGCCTCCAACCGGGCAGACATACCTGCAAAAGGACCTTTTTTCATAGATTATATGAAGAATTATCGCAATTATAATCAGTCCCAGCAGCATGATCCCGGTTACAACAGGTGTAGTCGTTAGAATGGCGCTGAACACTGCAATTGCAAGAAAACCAAAATTGCAGAGCCATATATTCCTCAGCCTCTTTGGCCATTTCTTGTTCAGGCCAAAGGGTTTACCCTCTTTCTTTATAATAAAGGCCTTTCGTTGCAGCCATTCGGCTGGTGCAGGTATTGGGCACATGGTGCACCAGATTCTGGAGCCGAATGGAAGTAAAATAGTTATCAGGAAAAACCACCAGATTATCCATACAAAAATCACAGAGAAATTTTTTGCACCCGACGGTGTTCCGAAAAATGCGCTCAATATGATTATAACGAAGAAAAAGAGGTTTGGCACAATTAAGGCATACTGAAAAGCGCGGTGCTTTAATATCTTTTTAATTACACCGATCTGCATTAAGTCGTACTTGAAGTCAAGAGGTATGCCGAGAATTCGCTCTACCACACTAATCGTCCTCCTTTTTCACTTCTAGATA